>NZ_JCBANU010000024.1:0-95363 GCF_059816145.1 Methylobacterium sp. 001424705
GAGCTCCACAGGACCGTTCACGCGCCGAACCAGGATGCGCACGAAAGGGAGTTGACCGATGAACCCCGAATAGAGAACAAGTTTCCCGAAGCTGCCTCCTTCAAGATGAGCTTCTCCAAAGTCAGGTCGGAGATCGCCCGACGAAGGCGCTGGTTTTCTGTCTCCAGGGACTTCAGCCGCTTGACCTGGTCACCCTTCAGGCCGCCATATTTGGAGCGCCAGCGGTAATACGTGACCTCAGTCACCTCAATAAAGCGGACTGCTTCGGCGACCTTGCGACCTTGCGAGACCAGAACATCAACTTGGCGCAGCTTGGCGACAATCTCTTCAGCCGTGTGCTTCTTCCGTCCCATGACAACATCCTCCACATGGCTCGAAGCCATACCTCAGGGAGGACCACTTTTCAGGAGGCAGGCCAAGGGCATCGCCAAGGATGCCGCCGGCCGGCCCGTCTCCGCCGTCAGCGTTAAGGCGGTGGCTTGGTCGCTGGAGGGTGCCCTGGAGCGCGTCATCGGAGACCTGGAAAGCGGATCGCTTTTGTCCGATGTCTGCGATGCTTGCGGGGTAGACCGCTCGGCCTTCGGTGGCATTACGCGCCACAAGCGGGTAGTGACCGCGGTCCTGCAATACGGGCGAGACAGCGCAGCACGATCGTGACAGGCTTATGCCCTCGCAGTGCAAGGCGAGGCATAGACATGCCGGATAGACCTGTTCTTATCTCGGTAGGCGCAGTCAGCTTCCCTCTTGAGAGACTGGTAGGGACGCCACGAACACCCTTGGGTGTTATGGACTTTGTGGTGGCGCTTCTGTCCGACCCCACTCGCCGGAATCAGGGCAGCGCGGCAAGCGACCTCCACTGCAATACATTATCACCCTACTGTACGACCGCCGCGCGGTGGGGCTTGGAAGGCGGCATAGACAGGGCCGTCAGCATAGACGGGATCGACCGTGAAGCACCGGGCCTCAGCGAGCCCCCATATGCACATCGGCGCCGATTGACGGAGGCTGTCTATCAGTTGTTCGATGTTCCAGTGGACCGCTTCAACGATGCAGCAACACACCGGTTGGTCATGATGGAAGCTCGCGCCCGCGATTTCCACGTAGCTTTAGCGACAGCACATGAAGAAGACGGCTCTTCAGCCCGTCAGGTATAATCAGAAAAGGGAACTGCAGCTCAACTGCAACCCACGCCTCAAACTGCTGGGCTGCTAAATCACCTAAGTGATTAATATGCTTGGTGGGTGCACAAGGGTTCGAACCTTGGACCCGCTGATTAAGAGGCCTCTGAAAGGCTAGCAGTCTCAACGACCATTTCGACAAATTCCCTCTTCGTTCCTGCATTGTAGGAAAAGGGAAATTTGGCTTTGTCGAAACGATTTCGCCCCTCTCGTCCCCCTGCTGAAAACAAGAACGCCGTCGCGGGGGTGAAGGCCCGCAACGGCGCTGATGAGAAGCCCTCGGGGAAGAACCTCGGCGCAAAGAATACGGCGCAGCGCCCTCCCCTGGCAAGTCGGCTCGTCGCGCTGATCGGTCGAGACGGCACGGTTACCGCCCTCTTCAACCGGCCCGATGAGATGCGCGCCTTCCTGCAGGGAGGCCGAGCATGAGCGACCTTCGCACCATCGCCACCGTCCGCAAGAACAACTTGGAGGAGATCCGGGTCAGCGTTGCCATTCATGCCGGCTACGCCCTCGTCGACATGCGAGTGTTCTCGGCGCCCCGCAGCAGCCACGGTGAGCCTGTGCCGACCAAGGCCGGCATCTGCGTCGCCAAGGCCAAGCTTCCTGAGCTCATCCTGGCTCTCCAAGCCGCAGAGCGGGAGGTGTCGCGATGACAGATTCCGCCAAGGGAACCGACGTGCGGCCTCCGCACGCCCTCGAGTCCGAACAGGCCCTGCTCGGGGCGATCCTGCACAACAACGATGCCCTGGACGGGGCTCGGGAGCACGTTCAGCCAGAGGATTTCTTCGAGCCGATCCACCGCCACCTCTTCCTGACGATGTGCGATCGTCGCGATGCCGGGGAGGCGATTGATCTCGGCCTGATGAAAGCAGTCCTCGGGGACGCCGACCTGGGTAGCGGCCAGACGGTCGGGGGGTACATCGTCCAGCTGATGCGCGGCGCCACCACCATCAGCGGTGCGCCCAGCTATGCCCGCCTGATTGCGCAGGCAGCGCGGATGCGGCGCGTACTGGAAACCTCCCAGGCCGCAGTGACGGCCATGACGTCGGGCTCAGTGCACAGCCCGGTCGAATATGCTGCCTGGATGATCGACGCCTTGGACGAGGTTGTCAGCGCTGGTCTCGTCGAGAGCGCTCGTCGGGTTACCCTAGCTGAGAGCGTCACCAGTACTCTCGCCCGGGTAAACCAGACCCGTATGGGCAGAGCGATGCTCGGGGTCCCCTTCGGCGTGCCGAAGCTCGACACGACCACCCTCGGCATGCGTCCCGGTCAGTTCGTCGTGCTCGCTGGCCGGCCGGCTATGGGGAAGACCACGGTCGCCCTTCATATCGCTCTCACGGCAGCCCGCCGGAGTGGTGCCGTCGGTCTCATCTCGCTGGAGATGAACGCCGAGGAGTTGTCCGAGCGCGTGCTCTCGGCCTTGGCCTACAATCCGCGGGAATGGCACCAGATCACCTACCGGGCGATTGCCGAGGCACGAGGGCTCTCCGAGGCCGATATGGCTCGGCTCCAAGAAGCGTCAGAGGCCTGTGCCGACATCCCACTCTGGATCGAGCAGCAGCCAGGCCAAACCCTCTCGCAGATCTCCGCGCGGGCCCGGCGGATGAAGCTGAAGGCCGAGCGCCAGGGCATCCCCTTCGCGGCCCTCATCGTCGATCACATCGGGCTCGTTCGTCCGTCCAAGCGCTACTCGGGCAACCGGGTGCAGGAGATGACGGAGATCAGCCTGGGCCTGAAGGGGCTGGCGAAGGAACTTGGTATTCCCGTACTCGGCCTGAGCCAGCTCAACCGCGAGGTGGAGAAACGCCAGGACAAGCGCCCAATCCTGGCGGACCTGCGCGAGAGCGGATCCATCGAGCAGGATGCCGATGTGGTGCTCGGGTTGTACCGGGACGCCTACTACCTCGAGCGCAAGGTCGACCGCACCGACGTCGAGGAGGATCGCCTCGCTCGCTGCCTGAACACTTTGGAGATCGAGATTCTGAAGCAGCGCTCCGGCCCCACGGTCCGGGTCGAGTGCTTCTGCGACATCGCCTGCAACGTTCTGGCGGAGGCGCGCTGATGAGCCAGCTCCCGACTATGCCGGTGGGCGTCGACCGCTATCTGGCCGACACGGCGCACCTCACTCTGGAAGAGCAAGGCGTGCACTTCCGCCTGCAGATCTACGCCTGGCGCTCTCCCGGCTGCTGCCTGCCGGACGATGACACACGGCTCGCTCGCATGCTCGGAATCTCTCTAAAGCGCTGGGCCACGCTGAAGCCCTCGGTGATGGCGCTCTGGGCCCTGAAAGACGGAACTTGGGTCAACGATCAGGTCGCGCGCGAGCACGAATTCGTCACGGGTAAAGTCGAGAAGAAGCGTGCCGCCGGGAGGCTCGGCGGCCGGCCTAAGTCATTGCGGAATAACGATGAGGGCAAAGCATCAGGTTCTGAAAACGGAAAGCAGAACGAAAGCGAACCGAAACCAGCTACAGCTACAGCTACATATACCCCTATAGTCCCCAAGGGGACGGACCCGCCGGGCTTCCCTGAGTTCTGGGCTGCCTACCCGAAACGGGACGGCGATAACCCCCGAAAGACGGCTGCCAGAGCCTACGCCAAGGTCATCCGGCAGGGTGCGAAACCTGCGGCACTCATGGCCGCCGTGAAGGCCTACGCTGCCGAGCTCTCGGCCAAGGACCGGATCGGCACCGAGTTCGTGGCCCAGGCCTCGACATGGCTGAACCAGGAGCGGTTCGACCGCTTCGCCCAGAGTGCTGGCGCCGACGGCAGCAGCGCTTCAGCCGATCCGGCCGCCTACCTCGCCACGCTCTCGGCCGACGACTGGCGTGGGCATCTGCGGCGCTGGAAGACCACCGGCGGCCAGTGGACGCTGGCGCAGAGGACACCGCCCCCCGACGATCCTCGGACGCTGGTCCCGGCCGGCGTGCTCGCCGAGTTCGGGATTCTCCACACGGCACGACCGAGCCTCACGCTGCTGACGGGGACAGGCTGATGGCTGCCGGACTGGAGACCTTCGCCAAGGTTCGCGCCCTTCACGATCGCACCGACAGCCCGGGTGAGAAGACCGCGGCGATGCTGAAGATGCAGACCCTCGCCCGGAAGGCCGGGATGAGCGTCGAACAGGCCATGTCCACTTTGGACACCCCGAAACCCAAGGCCCAAGCGCAGGCTGCGGCCGACGCCTTCAACGACTTCTTCAACACCCCCGAGATGCGGGCCCAGCGAGCCGAGCGCGAGCGTGAGCGGGCAGCCAAGCGCAGCGTCCTGCTTGCAGAATACGGGTCCGAGGATGCCGTCTGGGCCGACACCGAACGTGAGACTGCCCTGCGTCGAGCCTGCGAGCCCTTGCTTGGCTCGGGTGAGACCTGGAACACCATCTATCGCCTGGACGGATGGGGGTCCCTCGACTCCCGCTCGCGGATGCCGGAGAGCGTCCGCCAGGCGGTCACAAGGGCATGGCCCTTACCGGCGACGACTGCGGCCGCGTGGGCGGAGTACGAGGCTGCGGAGAAGCGGGACAGCGACCGGTGCGCCTTCGATAGGGACTACTCGCCCCATCTGTGGGCCGACGCGCGCCGCTACGTCCTCGAGGATCTCTGCCAGTGCCTTCCGGCCCGGTCCCTCAACGACATCCGTGCACGGCTCTCCTGGATGGAGCATGTGGCCCGGCTCGACATGGCGCGATCATGGGAGGAGCAGGAGCCAGCCTTAAGCACCCTCCGCGCCGACATTGAGCGCATGGGGGCTCGTATCCGGGACGAGGCTGCACCCGTCCAAAGTGGACAACGAGGTACGAGGGAGCCGGTGAGCTCCCCCGATCCGGGGACCTCAAGCCCCCCCGTCCAATCTGGACACCCCCGCCGTACCAACGCCGAGAAGCGCCGCGACGTGCTGGCCCTGCTCGATACCGAGAACGCCGGCACCGCCCCTCTCACGGATCGTGAGATCGCGCGCAGAGCAGGTGTCTCTCCGCAGACCGTCGGAAACATCAGGAGGCGCAACTATGTGGAGGGTTGAGGCAAGCTTGCTGGACTGCATAACCATGCACCGGAGCACGAACGGCAACGCAACCGGAGTGGTCACCTCAACCCGCCTCGATGAATGCTACGAAGCCTTAAGCTCGATTAACTTTCGGCCAATGTTGTATAGGCGCTTATCATCCTCGTGGGCACACCGCGTGAGGTTCGCGATCTTATGGTTATCGCGCTGTCCCATTTTGTACGCTTCGATAACGTGCGCCATCTCCTTGGCGTCGCCTTTGCTGAAGGCTTCTTTTAATTCGAACCGGCCTTTCACGTCTTCGCCCTGGTTCAAGCTCCAGTCCAAGTCCTCTTTAACTGATTTCCAGTTTGCGGACATATTTTCCTCCCTTGCCCCAGTCGAGGCAGAAACGAGGATACGCCGCTTTTTTGCTTAGTCGACCTGCCAAGGGCTGTTTCGTTTAGCCCAAGCTTTGTGACCTGATCTCAGTGTCATCGATTACCCGAGTACCTGTTGGAGTGCGTACCAATGCAGACCCATACCCGAGAGACCGATAGGCGCAGCGCTGCGGTTACCCACTCCGGTGATAGCCGTTGCCTAATCCCGTTCGATCGCCGCGAGGGCATGACAACGGCAGAAGCCGCCGAGCAGGCGAACCGCACTGAGCGAACGATCCGGATGTGGTGCCGAGACCATGACATCGGCCGGCGTGTCGCTGGTGGTCCCTGGCTCGTGTCCCGGGTCGCCCTCGCGATGTACCTGAATGGCGACGCCGCTGCCCTCGGCGCCTACCTCACCGGTGACCGGCGAAGCTCCAGGGTCTGGCCGTACTTCGCTGCTGAGGGCCTGGAAGAACTCGCTTTCGGGTGACGGATGCACGTCGCGGAAATCGTGACGTATCGCCCAGACAGGACATGCCCGAACCTCCTCAAACACCTTGGAGGTTTCGATGCAGAGCGAAGGCAAGTCCAGCAGCACCCTCACGATCGATGAGGCCGCTCGCGAGAGCGGCGTCAGCCGCATCCAGATCTACGTGGCACTCGGCGCCGGGACGCTGGTGGCCCGGAAGTTCGGCCGACGCACCATCCTGATCCGTGAGGAGTGGGAGGCCTTCTTGCGCAATCTCCCCGTCGCGAAGATCAACGTGCGGCCCGCTCGAAAGAAGGCTGCTTGACCATGGCCAAATCCAAGCCCGTTACCGCTGGAACCGCCGAGATCGAGCTCGCCGGTCTCATCACCACCCGCACCAACCTGCAGGCCCGTCAGTCTGCCCTGGCTGTAGAGGTCGAGAAGGCCGTCGCGCTGCGCCGCCGACTGCTGATCGAGGACAGTGACAGCAAGGCCATCGCCGAGGCCGAGCGCGCCTGCCGGGAGATCGAGGGTACGGCCTACGGCATCACGGATGCCCTTACCGAGATCGAGCGCCGCATCGCCGAGACGGAAGCCCGGATCGAGGTGGCCCGGGTCGATGCCGAGCGCGAGCGTGTTGCCGGTGGGCTGGAGCAGAACGCCAGCGACATCGAGGCGGCTACCGCCAATCTGGCCAAGGCCCTGGCTTCTGTCGCCAAGGCGCATGCCATGCTCGGCATCACCATCAGCGGTGCGGCAGCCGGCCAGTTCGATCCGATCCAGGGACCGGCCGGCCCCGTAGCCATCGCCAACGCCCTCCTGCTGCAGGGCTTCGCCCAGGTCATGCCCGATTTGGAAATCCACGCGGAGGTGAACCCCTGGTCGATGTACAGCCGGCGCACCCTGGTCGAGGGCAGCGATCCCATCGCCATCGCCACCGAGTTTGGCCAGCGCCTGCGTGAGACTGCCGGCAAGGTCCGCAGCCGCGAGATCGAACCCAGTCTTATCGCCGACCAGGATTTCGCGCCCATGCTGGCCTTCGACGCCCAGCGTCAGGCCGCCTGATCCGAGATCGCCGGGGGTTCATTCCTTCACCCGGTGAGGCACCCGCGGCGGCGAACCTGGCTTCGGCCAGGACCGCGGGTGCCATCCCTTCCTCCTAAGACGATGACCCGTAGGAGACAGACCCATGGCCCTCTCAGGCGTACACATTGCCTGCGCTTACGTCGGTGGACGGGATGGAGAGATCACCCAGGGCATGCTGCTCGTGGGCGCACTCATTTGGTCCCGCACCATGGCGGCACCTGGGGTGACGGACGCGGTGGTCCCGGGAGCTGGCCAGTTTCCCAATCCACCCTTGGCCGATGCGATCTTCGAGGTCCGTCCGAGCATCGACATCTACATGGCCTGGGGACCGAACCCGGATGCCAGCAAGGCGATGGGCATAGCCTCAGGGACCGGTCGCATCTTCATCCCGGCGGGAGAGACCCGAGACGTCTTCGCCAACCGAGGCGACCGGGTCGCGTGGGTGGCCGCGTGACCACCCTGGGCCCGACCCTGCCTAAGAGCCCCCCCCCCGCCGACCCGTCAGGGACCCTGGGAGGCCAAAACGTATACGGGTGGTCGGGGCCCCCAAACTTCCTAGCGCCAGGCACCAAATCCGAGGTACGCACCTATGCCCGAAGGGGTCTCTCAGCGGCAGTTGGCCAAGATCCTCGACGTCACGGAAGGGGCCGTGCGCAAGGCCATTTTGTCGAAACGTATCAAGCGTTTGCCAAACGGTCTTATAGATCCAGTCGCGGCGCGATCTGCCTGGAGTTCAGCCACAGACCCGGTGCGTACCAAGGTGCGTACCTCGCCCAAGGTACGCACGCGAGGTACGCACCCAACCGCGGAGGTGGGTACCGAAGCGGATGCCCGTGAAGCCGTCACGCTGATCGCCCGCATCCTGGCCGAAGAGGGCATGCGCGACGATGGCAAAGGGATCGACTTCGGCAAGGTTCGCACCGCCGAATTGATCCTAAAGGCCCGTCAGCGCGACCTCGATCAAGCGGAGCAGGAGAGCACGCTCGTTGATCGAACTGCCGCGGAGAAGCTGTTCTTCGACTTGGCCCGCGAGGGACGAGACGCTTGGTCTTCCTGGCCGGCCCGGGTTGGCATCTCGATGGCGGACGAGATCAAGGTCGATACGGCAACCGGCAAGGTCGATCCTCGCAGCCTCGTCCAAGTCCTTAGCACCTACGTCCGCCAGCATCTCGCCGAGATGGGCGAGCCGGCCGACCCGGAATGGAAGGCGCCGAGATGACCGATGACACGATGCCCCTCGCGGAAGCCATCCAGCGCGCGCGATCTATGTTCCAAGCGGAGGCCAACCGCATCTTGGAGTGGGCAGAACGCGCGGTCGCCGAAGTCGCCGAAGACCGCGGTCTAGATCGAACAGCCGCCGCCAGCATCGTTGATGCGATTGCCACGAGGCGGATCGCTGAGGCTGGCGAGCGCACTCCCGTTCTCGTCCATCAGCTTCGCTCGATCGCTCGGCCTGCGCCGCGATTGCACTGAGTCAATTACCCCCCTCAGCACCCAAAGGAATCCATCATGCAGAAGCTCGCCCCGACGATCACCCAACCGACGTGGCTCGACCTCATGTCCTTCGGGAATAATAGGTAATTGACGCGGCTTGCAGGCGCTCTCCGCAGCCGTCGACTACTGATCTATTTTGCGCATACCTGGTATGCCCCAGGCTGAATTACAATTTATTCATTTGATTGCAGGGGAGATTTGCGCCATTCGCCTGGGACGGGGGCCTTCATGTGAAGAATGCCATGTCTGAGAATACCGAAATGCAGACCTTGAACTTCGTAGAACTGACGGGCGACATCGTCGCTGCGTATGTGTCGAATAATCCTGTGCGCACGTCCGATCTGCCAGAGATGATCCGCACCGTCTATTCCGCTCTCAACGGCCTTGCCACTGGCAGCACGCAGGTGCCGGCCGAAGCCGAAGTCGAGAAGCCGACGGCCGCGCAGATCCGGAAATCTGTGACGCCAGACGGCATCGTCAGCTTCCTGGACGGCAAAGCCTATAAGACCCTGAAGCGCCATCTCGGCACGCACGGGCTCGACCCGCAGGGCTACCGCCAGCGCTTCGGTCTCTCGGCTGATTATCCCATGGTCGCCCCGGCCTACGCTGCGCAGCGCTCGGCCCTGGCTAAATCGATTGGCCTTGGCCGGGTCGCCGACCGCGGAGAGGGCGAGCGGCCCCGGGCGCAGGGCCGCAAGCGGGCCGCCTGAGGCCACGTTGGCAGCAGGACCAAGCGCACGCTAGACGGCTGGGACGCCGCCCTGTAGCCCCTTCGGCTGCAGATGCGGGGACTCCGCACGCGACGGAGTTCAGGGTTCTTGGACGAGCATCGAGGCGCGGAGCAGCCCACAATCTATCTCGACGTGGATGGCGTCGTGACGACGGTCGGCTATCAGCGGCAGGTGGGCAAGGACAAGCTGAACCCGGCGCAGATCGCCCGTGTCGCCGCGCTGGTCCGGGAGTTCGACGCGCGGGTGGTGGTCTCGTCGACGTGGCGCGTCGCCGATTGCCGCCCGACCCTTGTCGAAGCGGGACTGCCGAAGAACTGCTTCCACCCCGATTGGCGCACGGCCATCCTGCCGACGAGCCGCGATCCCAAAACAGGTGGAATGCTGGCCGCCGAGCGGGCCGGGCGCGGCGACGAGATCACTGAGCACCTGCTCCGAAACCGCATCGCGGACTATCTCATCCTCGACGATGTCGAAGTCGGTCCCGCCCATGCAGGCCGGCATGTCAGGCCCGATGCGGAGCGCGGCCTGTGTGACGCCGACAGCGTTCTGGCGCGATCCCTTCTGGCGCAGGCGAAAGCGGCCTGACGGATCGTGCGACTGGACGGCGCAGGCCGTTTGCCCACGCGTTTACGCTTCCGTAGCACTTGAACTTTCCGGGGCCTCGCGTCATTGCATGACAGCGGTGTGACGGTCTCGTTCCACTGCTCCCGACATCGACACGGTCACACTGACCTTCGCTGGACCTGCCCGTCCGGCCTGCTTTCGTGGTGCGGCATCCCTGTCGCGCCACAGGGTGCGTCGCGTCGGATCTTCGATCGGCAGGAAGGAGTGACTGCGATGTTGGGACTTTTGAACCGGAGCCGTGTCGTCAGTCCCTCCCTTGCCGCCTTGGGCATTGTCGAGCGCTCGGCCGCCAAGGCCCACGCGTCGCTGATCGCCGCGGGCTGGGCAGAAATCGGTTACGGCTACCACGGCTCCGTCCACGCACATCAGGAACATCCGGACGTCGTCGTGCGCCTCGCACGCAAGGCCGATGGCTTCGGCGACTACGCGGCCCTCCTCCGTAAGGGGTTCGTTGGCTCCGACGGGCCGCATGCCCCGCGCGTCCACGACCTGTCTGTTAGCCGCTGCGGTGCTCTGATGACGGTCGGCTCGCGGCTGGCCAACCCGACTCCCGAGACGTGGTGGTTGCCCTACGCTCATGCTGTTCTTGCGGACCAGGCCGGCGCGGCGATGGATGAGGGCGTGCGCGAGCGGTTCAAGGCGGAATGGCCGGCGTACGAGCCTCAGGTTGATCATCCGAGCTTCGACGGCATTCGCGAGGATTTTAGAGCCGCATGGCCGGGCTACGAAGCGTTCGTAGCAACTCTCCGGGCCGTAGCTCCCCGCGCGCTCGATCCGAACATCGGCAACGTGCTTGTCGGCCAGGATGGTAGCCCCGTGGTCAACGATCCGCTCTGCGACGACGGATTCGGGCTGTGGCGCTCGCCACTCTCACGGTTGACGACACGCTTTGTGGACACCCTTCGCCGCGTCGCAGGCGCATCGTTCGGGCGAGCGCCCGCGGCCGCCTGAGCTTTATCCCCTCAAAGCGCGCCATACCAATACCTGGAGACCCACGCCGCCGTGCGGCGGCTCGCCGAGGCCGACGGGATGCTCGTGGCGGAAGAACTCGCTTCCACCATCTTGCGCACGGTCGGCTCACTCGCCGCCGGGCGCATCCTGAAGCGCGGCATCGAACGCTACATGGAGGACCGCATCGTCACCCTGCGCCGGGACGGCGTTCAGGAGCACGAAATCAGCGTCTACGGGCTGGCCTACATGGTGGCGGTCTCGAATCGGATCTTGACCGCCGGGACTGGCCAGGATGAAGCGATTTAATCGTAAGGTTTCTAAACCCCTTGCAGTGCGACACCGCAGCCTTAGATAGTGGGCGCAAAAGGGCCGGTGTCGCCCGTGCTCCCGGGTGGTCCAAGAAAACCTATAAGAAGCTCCTGCAAAGCATCAAGATCTGATATTTGGCATTCCCAAATAACAAGCACCTTCCATCCGGCAGCTAAGAGCGCCTGCTGGGCCTCCACATCCCGGGCAACATTACGCGCAAATTTATCGTCCCAATACTCACGCCGGCTTTTCGGGATAGAGGCATCTCTGCATCCAAAATGTCGGTGCCAGAAGCACCCATGTACAAAAACAATTTTGCGTCGCCTCGGAAACACGAGATCCGGATTTCCAGGCAAGTCCTTGCGATAGAGACGAAATCGATAGCCGAGTGAGTGCGCGAGCTTGCGGATCCGCATTTCGGGCTTCGTGTTCTTCGATCGGATTCTGGACATGCAGCGGCTACGCTGGGTAGGCGTCATCACGTCTGCCATTTGCCGTTTCCCACTGTTTTCGAAGATAAGGGATGGAGGCGGGCCCTTGCCTTCGCTAGAAGCGATGCCTTAGCGTTTCTGTCGCTCCTGGAAGAGGGTATCATCCGTGCTGCTGAGTTTGTTTTGCGGCGCAGGAGGCCTGGATCTTGGGTTCGAAAAGGCCGGCTATAAGGTCGGACTTGCATTTGATAAAAAAGCGGACAGCGTTGCTTCCTACAACTTTAACCGCAATTCAATCAATGCAGTTGCTCAGGTTGCGGATGTCAGGGATCTTACACTTGAACGGTTGGACCAGATATATGGAAAGCAGTTTGAGCCCACCGGCTTGATTGGTGGACCGCCGTGTCAGAGCTTCAGTCAGGCAAATCGTACAGTTAAAGAAGGCGACCTGAGGCATACACTTCCATTAGTTTACTGTGATATACTCGAGCGCCTCAATAACAGGAAGCCACTTCAGTTCTTCGTGATGGAGAATGTCACGGGCTTATGTCGGCGCGAGCACGCGGATCGTCTTTCCGCTATCATCGAACGAATGGATATGCTCGGGTTCAACGTCGAGAAGCATATTCTAAATGCATCGCTATACCAAACCCCCCAAAAGCGGGAGCGCCTCTTCCTAGTTGGAATAAACAGGAAGCTCTTCGGCGATCTTCGATGGCTTCCTCCCGAACCTACAACGCTGAACCAAGACAGTGTGACTGTTCGGTTTGCTATCGGCAACTTACCTGAGCCAGCATACTATGTGCGGGGTGCAAATCCTGCTGACTTTCCAGCCCACCCGAATCATTGGTGCATGCAGCCCAAGTCTTTGAAGTTCTTACAACCAGGCACACTAGTCCCTGGGCATGGCGGAAAAAGAAGCTTCAAAACTCTCGCTTGGCATCTACCAAGTATTACAGTCGCATACGGCAACCGCGAAGTACATATACATCCAAACTGCCATAGGCGCCTCAGTGTCTATGAAGCAATGCTATTACAAAGCTTTCCAAGAGATTATGAGCTTGTCGGCTCACTGTCGTCCCAGTTCGCTCAGGTAAGTGAAGCGGTTCCACCATTACTGGCTCACGCCGTAGCCGACTCCATAGGTAAACAGATAAATACTAAGATTCAGACAAAGGGGAAAACCTCATCGATTCGTATTCCCATTCGTCGCAGAGTGGTTACTTCTTATATGTCTAAGATAACTCGGCAGCAGCATCGGGGACAGACATAGGCCGTTGAGGATGCGTTGCGAGCCATTCTCGCCAAGCTTGTTCATCATAGTTCGCGGATCGTAGAAGGCTCTCGGTATTTCTGATGGCTTCCGTTCGAAGATCCGCCTCTGCTTCGATTGCTTGATCCAAATCTTGAAGGCGCTGTGCGCGCTCGGCGAGCTTGACTGCTCGTGCCGGTTCTAGAGGTGGCGTAACCGTTGCGCCGCCAGCGCTAGCAGGAAAAGCACGCTGCGGTTCTGGGCTTATTCGAAAGGCCAACGCTAACATGTCGGGCTGATCACCATGAACCCTGTATGCGTACGCGCTTGCAAGTTCGACATGAGCCGGAAGGTTCGGCTGTGCGTGAAAAAACTGAAGAAGGAACTTACCAAGTCCGATCGTATAGAGCTTCAGGAAGGTGCTATCATTGCTGGCCCACGCGCCGGCAACAGCGGCCAGTATGCGCGCAGGGTCAGCGCCTATAGCTGCAGCGAGCGCTCCACCAAATAGTTCAGAACTAACCCGAAGATTTTCACCGATTGCGCGCTGAAACTCTAATCCTGGCTGCCCCAGGAGATCCGGGTGAACGCGGGTAGTTATGAAAAGTAGCCATGGCCTTCTCGCGACCATTTGATGTTTTAGAATAGCGTTCAGAGCGTCGAAAGTACAGACATCTCTGCCCGCTGGTCTGTAGGCGAGATGGTCACATGCATCGATATTAACAACGTCAAATATATCTCGCAAACGAAGCTGCTCAGCGGCCTGCGACCTGTCTATTGCGATATCCTCCAGCCGGTCCGGCAATATGACCGCATCCCCAGTAATACGGTTCGACTGCCGAAGAGCCGACTCAGCGCTAATCCAGGCTCCCTGATCTTCGTTTAAGTCCGCCAGATCCCCCTGCGCAGCGACGTATCCCGAATTGAAACCAAAGTATTCAATCCTGACGTTCTTATCAGAGCACTTTTCTGCCAGCACTCGGACGTCCAGAAGATCTGCTCCGGGAAGCGTGAAGTAGCGCAGAGTATCGCTCTGAGTTGTGCGAGCCTCAATAAGGCGAGCTGTAAGTTCGGCCCATTGCCGATCGCGGACTACTTGCTTCACGGGGTGATGCCATGGAAGGAATCCGCGCCTCTTTCTTGCAAGCCCCGAAGGCGCGTCGATATCAGCGCCAACTAATTGGCCAAATATAGCGCGGAGATCTTCCTCGTTCTCAGGCTCGTCTACCCCACCGTCTTGTACGCTCATCATTGAATTGGCACTTCAAAAAAGATCCGTAGAATTGCGTCAATCATGCTCTGCTGTTCTTCGTAGGACCGATCGTCGAGCACCCCGTAGGCAGACAGCACCTGAACGAGCGCTTTCGCACGGCTGTCTCGATCTGTTCGCATTTCAGGCTGTTGTACGGCCAAGCTGGGCATTTCGTGGCGTGCGTACGCGATATATCCCTGTTGGCGGGCTTCCTGTGCCCGAGTAACATCGGTGGAGATTGTTACTTCGGGGACTGGCTCCGACCCTCGGTAATTTCGCCAGACGGCCTCCGCATGTGTGGCCACGGCACTTCTTTGAATAGCGGCTTCTTCGTGCCTGCGATCATCCCGCGCGCGACCGCTCAAGTCTTTGTGTTTATTAGTCAGCTGTCTGATGGCGCGATGAAGCCACAACGTAACAAGCTGGACGTGAGGATGCGAAAAGTTAAATGACTCTCGATCAATATTCAACGCGGCATCTAACCCCCGTTGAATGAAGAGTTCTGATGTTATCTGGCGCAGCCGAGTCTGCTCTGAGATTTGATATTTAAAAAATGTAGGATCAAATAGTGCACCGCTAGATCCTCGAATACGGATAAGAACTCCGTTGTTTTCTTTTGGAACCACTCGCCCATTCCAAAATAAATAGCCTTCGAGTTCGAGGCCGCCGCCGGTAACACTCTTATCGACACGGCGGAGATTTGGCGCGTAACGACCGACAAACAGCATGGTTTTTTCGAGGCCACGACGCTCAGTCCGAATGAACTTGAAGCGTATTGGACGCTTCAGTTCGACGCCATCAAGAATGACTTTGAACCCTCCAGCAGGGTCAGCTGCGCCATCCAGAAGTTCTGGATGGCCTCTAACTTGCTCCTTGACCGCAGTCCGTACGGTTTTTCCTGGTGGAAGGTCAAGCTCTTGCGCCTGCCCTCTAGTGTCGTTAGATATCCAGAATAATCGTACAGACGCATCTGAGGTAAGCTCAAATGGGTGCTTGTCGACGTAGCTGACTGGTACAGACAAAGCTAACGTCCAGATCGTTTCCAGGTATGTATCGAGAGTAGTCGCCAGGTCCGGACGTTCAAATTTCGTAAACTCTCGCTCCACAGCGTCCATGAGCTTGCCCATACGCGATCCTGCGGGATCAGAGGCCTCCCATGGCAGATTAGGAGATCGGCTCAGGATATCAGCGCCCTCCTGACGGATCCCGAGGTCAGCAATCCAGCCGGAGTGATACACAGGAGGCTCGATCCGGATGGTTGCAGCCGTCTCCAGATCGTCCCTTTCGATTGCAGCCTGTTTCTCGTCTACTGATCTCCACCGGTCGGCGCTGCGTAGAAGGTCGCGGACTCGCGGCTTCACGTCGTCCAAGACGACATCAGTCCCATGTGCACTTTTATCTTCAGTGTGCTCACGGGTTATCAGAACATCCCCACTGATGAAGCTATCATCCGACTCTGTATCGTCGTCGTCCGAGTCGTCTTCCGAGTAAGCTCTGAGGCTTATTTCAGCAATCAGGCGGTAGCTCTCACCCTTTACTTTCGTAACAATTCGGAACTTACGTGCAAGCTGGCTAACGGAAAACAACCCAATGCCAATCTTGCCAATTAGCAGCCTGCCTTTTGGCGTCCGATCAGCATCATCTTTCGCTGTTACGCCAAGCTCCTGCCCTTCCTCTCGTCTCTTGGCACTACCGCCGATGGAATGCAGCAAGCGTGAGAGTGTCTGATAGGACATGCCTGCCCCATCGTCGCGGACATATATTCGGGAGAAACGAGGAGCGTCAGTCAGAATCGAAACCTCGTTCGCATCGGCGTCCCAGGCGTTTGAAATCAGCTCCCTAAGGGCGGATGCAGGCTGCCGATAGATGCCGTCCGTTACTCGCGCAATGACGCGTTCGCTGGCCTTAAGCCGCGTGCGGGCGACCAGCCCCTCATTGCTCTCCTCAGCCAGCCACTGCGATAGCGCTGCGTTATCAGCCAAGAGCGGCAGGTCGTCGTCCGGCGCGCCCTGCGGCGCCGCTGCAGCCGACGCATTCAATGTTTCATCAACCAAGAGAGTCTGTCCTACGTTCAGCGCAAACTAGGTGCACAAACACGTTAGAGGCAAGGCTCTTGCGTCTTGCTCACGAGGTTCTTGATCCATCCGTCCCAAAACGGACGAGCTTTGCACATCGTCCTTTTTTGAGAATGGCGCGTGAAGCAGCTTCGGGTGCCAACCTGGAGATTCAACACCCGCTGAAGGCAAAGTGCTGCCTCCGTCGTTCGAAGTACGATCGCTGATACCGGCACCTTAGCGTCTGCTCACGGCGGCCCGATCAGCATCCCTGGCCAAGCGCGCAGCCTTTTGCCTAGCCATGTTCTCATCGACTGCGCTCGTGGTCAGCTGCGGGACGGGCGTGCGAGATGGCCGAGCCTGCTCTTTCGCAAAAGCCGCCTCGGCTTGCTTCCACTCTTTGCTCTGATGTTGAGTCACGTTGTTCCTTATGTCGGCGATGATCACTTTGGGTTATGGCGGCCGACCCGGTCAACAAGTTCGTGCGGCGCTTGTGTGAGAACGGACGGCCAAGGGAGGTCATTGTCCCTCAGCACGTAGGCGGCTTTGATCAACGCTGTCGTCTGATCGTGCGTAACTGGGTCATGAGCCTGTAGAGTGTTGAGCACGGGATGCGATAGCGACGTGCTAAGCCGGAGCACTTCCGCCATCTGTCCAAGCTGCCGTCTGAGCTCTTGCTCACTTCAGATAACCAATAGCATTCTGGTGATCGGTGGACATCAGCCTCTCGGCCCTTGGAACGGCCGGAACAGCCACGCAAGCCGATCAGCCTCTTCATCTTCGGCATCGCTGATCTGATCGACGATCTGGCCGAGAGAAGTCGGTAGGTCGACCTCGTACTTATCCAGGATGATGGCTGCGTCGAGCAAGGCGTTCATGTGAGCCTTGGGCACAGGCTGGTCGGCAGCCTGGGCTGCGAGCACGCGGTCAGCGAGAAGCGTCGAAAGGCGAGAGACTTCTGTGAGCCGATCCAGCAGGTCTCCGGCCTTCGCAGTCATGTTAGGCAGCCCTCTGCCTTAAGGTGCTCGGTAGGGTGTTGGATGCCTCAGCCTACATTCCTGGCTTTGGCCCTGGAAGGGGCTCTGGAGCAGGTGCGAGCTGGGCGTTGAGGTAGTCCGCGAAGACGGAGCGAACGAAGCTTTCGTTCCGTGGGTCGCCATCCCCCGTCAAAGCAATGATCTCGTCCAAAATTTCGATCAAGTTGCTTTCGGAAGGGGCAAGTTGCTGTCTTTCTACGAGCCCTGTCAGGTACCCATATGGGCTAGGCGGTCGTTCGGGTAGAGCCGCTTCAAGCAGTCGCCTCACCGCTTCAGGCCGCGAAGGTTTGGGATCGGACTGGTGTTTGATCCAGTGATCGAGAGCCCACAGCTGCTGAGGAGGAAGGCGTACGTTTACCGGCGTTGCGTCAACGCGCGGCCGACCTCGTGAAGAATTTCCAGCGCTAGCTATTGCGGCCACCATTTTCTGGCGCTAATAATACCGGGCCAATCGAGTGGTTGCAACACTCGACTGGCCCTGACCACACACGTCGAGGAACGACGCATCATGGCTATCCGGAATTCTACAACATCGGCACGCGCCGGTGAACGCTCTCGCTCGCCTTCGGCAGCGGTTTACTCCCGTCCGATGCCCCTGCTGGAGCCAGATGAGGCCGAGGCGGAGGACGGCCCAGTCATCACCCCGGTGCGGCCCGACTCGGCACACGTCCGGGCTCCCCGCTTCCTCGACTTCGCTGGCGACCTTGTCTCGGCCGTCCTGATCATTGCCGGGGGCGTGCTCGCCTACGGCTTCCTGCAGATCGGATGAGGGAGGCTGTTATGAACGCTCGTCGCAAACCAAGCACTACCGCTCCCGAGCAATCGATCCAAGAGCGTGCCGGGGCGCTAAGGGCAGCCACTGCCCGTCTGCCTCCGCAGGTACCCCTGGAGGCCCTTCTAGCCAACTGCCGGCGCTATGCGGCCGAGTTCGATTTTGCTCCGTTCAGCATCGAAGAGCTCGCGCGCCTATACGAGATCACACGACAGGCCGACAGTTTTTGGGGGCACATCGGTAACATGCCGCTTTGCCAAAGCTCCGACGGTTCATCGCGTCTGTCGAACATCGGCTGGTTCGTTGAGGGTGAGAGCCAGCGCTTTTCCTTCTTCCGTGACAGCTGCGTCGCCGAAATCACTCGGCGTGCGCCGACGAACAAGTCCGAGCACGATGAGATCCTTAGCGTGCGCATCATGCACGAGATCGACTGCAACGGCCGAGTCGATCGCCTCGACGCACCCGACCTCCTCCTCGAAGCGCTGAAGGCATGGGGCTGACCATGAGCAACGTCGTGCCGTTTCCCGCCCCTCGCCGGATCCAGGCTGCCAGCATCTCAAGGGCAGAGTTCGAACGTCTTGCCGATCTTGCTCTGGATGTCGTCGACCAGATCGTTGCCATCCTTGATGCCGCAGATGGCGACGCCGACCTCGAGCCCGATGCCGACAGGGAGCCTTCGCTCGCCTCACCCATTGGCGGCCCTTCCCAACGCATCTGGGCCGTTGGTAGCGACCGCGATCTGGAGGCGGATTGAGACCCGATCAGGCTGCCTTCATGCGTTCGAATCAGGAGCCTGACCGAGACCCCGTCTCGCCCGGTTTGTTCACGGGGTTAGCTCTCCCCCTGCCTCCTAATAGGTTGAGCAGGGGGAAACGGAGGCAGCTCACCCGGTTTCGCCCCTCCCCTGGGGCGGCCCACCTCAAACCACCTGCCATTGCGATTTTCATGGCTCGTCGCGAACCTTGCTCGAAGGGATCGGAGGACGTGATGGCAGACGATTTTCACGATGGGAATGATGCTCGGCGGTACCGCGCTCGTCTCCGGCGGCAGCGTGGGTACCAGGCCGGCTACCGCCAGCGGCTGAAGGAGAAGGCAATCCCGCAGAAGGACGACTTCGCTACAGCGTGCTTGGATGAGCTGCTGGTAATCCTCGCTCGCGATCCCGATGCCGTGCCCGGGTTCGTGGGCCGGGTCCTCAGACGCGTCACCCGGAAATTCGGCCGGGAGGCTGCTGCCGATCGCTTCACGACCATGGTGCAACGGACGACCCAGAGGCTTCGTGCTGCCGAGGGTGGATCGCAGTGAACCGGCAGGAGGCCATCGGGCCGCCCAGCAACCTGGTGCGGTATCCATTCATCAGAGCATCGGATCGATGCTTTACAAACGTCAGCACACGTCATAGCATCACTGTGACGTTTTGGAGTGATGCCGTGGACGCGACGCAGATTGAGACCTGGGCATTCTCTCGCAGCGATGCCGCCGCCTTAGTCGGCATGACCAGCGGTCAGATCGGGAACTACCTCACGCGGTACGACCTCTTCCCGGCCCGGCCGAAGGGCAAAGGCTATCATGTCGACTTCAAGCTGGCCGATCTGCTGCTTCTCTCCGCTGTGAAGGCCCTGATGAAGAACGGGGGATTGTCGGCCGAGGAAGCTGCGAAGGCTCTGCGTCGAAGCCGGGGCCCCTACCACGCCATGCTGACCGACGGCTACGGCCCCGGCCAGGAGCCCCTATTCACCTACCCAGGGACGCTGTTCTTCTCTCGGAACGACGACGGGGAGTACATGCAGCTCGACAGCGCTGACACGCCGGTAAGCATCCAGATCCGCTGTTGGCCCCTCTTCGACGAGCTCTGGCCTCGCGTGCGTGCTCTGATCGAGAAGGAAGGCGCCTCCGACAAGCCGCCCTACCCCGGCAACGTCACCGAAGGCATCGCTGCCTTTGAGAAGCACATCGCTGAGCTTCGCGCCCTGCGCTGGAATCAGGAGGCCTGAACCGATGGCACGCGCGGTCGCATACCCGCTCGGTTCCTGGCCACTGGAGATGCGTGCAGAGACGGCGGCTGCCTTCTGCGACGAGCCGAGCGTCGAGGCGTTTCGCGCAAAGGTCGATCGCGGCATCTACTCGCGCCCGCGTACCGAAAGAGGCTGTCTGCCGAAATGGCATCGTGAGCGCTTGGCGCAGGACATCGCCCGTCGTCACGGGCTCGCGATGCCCGTGGTCCCGATAGCCGAGAGCATCGAGGGCCTGATCTGATGCCGCGTCGCAAGCCCCAGGGCTGGCCCAAGCTGATGGTGGCGCGGCGGCTGATGTCGGGCCTCACCGGCTACTATTGGGTTCCGCCGACATGGGCCAAAGAGGCAGGATGTCCGACGCGATCAGAAGCCCTCGGAAGCGACTACGGAGTCGCGAAGGCCCGCTGCGACGACGTCCTCAATCCCCAGTTCGATGCTTGGCGCCAGCGCGGTGCCGTACCGGTCGACACCGTTCGCATTCGCATCGGAACGTTCGATTGGATGGCCGCGCTTTACAAGACGTCGCCGAAGTACACCAGCAAGCCGCCGAAGACCCGCAAGGGCTATGACGCGGCCCTGCATCTCGTCTCAAGCTACGTGCTGAAGGATGGCCGGCGTTTCGGTACCCTGGCACTTGGGAGCATCACGCCTGGCGCTGCCGATCGTCTCTACGAGCGCCTGAAGCTCAAGGCCGATGGTACGGAGCGCATCCGCACAGGCATCCTCGCCATGAGCATCGCGAAGCGCGCCTGGAACGTGGCGCGCCGCGACAAGCCCGATATCGTCCCGGCGGAGAACCCATTCGCTAAGATGGATCTCGCCTACAAGGCCAAGCCGACGCGGCCGGTTACTCACGAGGAGCTACTGCGCTTTGTGGCCGCCGCAGACGCCGCTGGCGAGGCCTCGATTGGTACAGCGGCGATGATCGCCTTCTTCTGGCTTCAACGTCAGGAGGACATCCTGAAGCGCTTGGCCTGGACGCACTACCGTCCGGCCGACAAGCCAGGACTCGCAAGGATCTTCCACCACAAGACCGGTGAGCTCGTTGAGCTGCCGCTGTTCGACGTGGATGGCACGGTGCTCTGGCCGGAGCTGATGGATCGGCTGGATCACTTTCCGCGGCATGGCACCTTGATCGTCACGCGGGATCAACCAGACCGGCGCCGGAAGGTCCACCTACCCTGGGACGAGCATTACTTTCGGCATCGCGTTGCGAACATCCGGAATGCCGCTGGTATCGACCCGGAAGTGAAGTTCATGGGCTTGCGTCACGGCGGCAACGTCGAAGGCGCCGAGGCCGACCTGACAGACGCTCAGCTCCGCGCGCTGAGCGGCCACCTGACCACCGCAGCTCTGCTTCGGTACGCGCAAGCGACCTCGAAGCAACGGCAGGCGGGAGCGCGGAAACGCTTGGACGCGAGAACGAAGAAGGAAAGTTTGTCGAAATAAGCCGGTGAGGTCGTGTCGAAACGACGTCATACAAACTGGCTAAGTCATTGAGATGTTTGGTGGGTGCACAAGGGTTCGAACCTTGGACCCGCTGATTAAGAGTCAGCTGCTCTACCAACTGAGCTATGCACCCAACGCCTTGCGGCGATCGCTGCGGCCCACCAAGTCCGCCGCGACGAGGGGGCTGATAGCAAACGCCCCGGGGGGTGTCCACCCCCGGGGCGTTATTTTCTCGGCTAAACCGCGGCTGGGCTCTGGGCATGCAGGCGCTCCGCCCAGGCTTCGAGCTTGTTGAGGGCCGAGAGGTAGGCACGGGCCGAAGCGACCAGGGTGTCGGGGTCGGCGCCTCGGGCGGTCACACTGCGCTCGCCGCTCTTGAGGCGCACCGAGACCTCGGCCTGAGCATCCGTGCCCTCGGTGACCGCGTGGACCTGATAGAGTTCGAGGTCGGCCTGATGCGGCACGAGAGCCTGAATCGCGTTGAACACGGCGTCGACCGGGCCGTTTCCGACGGCCTCCTCGGTGACCATCCGGCCTGCGATATCGAGCTTCAGGGTCGCCCGCTGCGGGCCGCGGGTGCCCGCGATCACCGACAGGGAGACGAGGCGGATCCGGTCATGCGCCGTGGCGAGGTTCTCGTCGACCAGGGCCTCGATGTCCTCGTCGTAGACGTGCTTCTTGCGGTCGGCCAATGCCTTGAAGCGCTCGAATACGTCCTGCATCTGGTTGTTGCTCAGCACGAGGCCGAGTTCGTCCAGCTTCGCGCGGAAGGCGGCCCGGCCCGAATGCTTGCCCATGACGAGCGAGGTCTTGGCAACGCCGACCGAGGCTGGAGTCATGATCTCGTAGGTCTCCGTGTGCTTGAGCATACCGTCCTGGTGGATGCCGCTCTCGTGCGCGAAGGCGTTCCGACCGACAATCGCCTTGTTGTACTGCACGGGAAAGTTCGTCGCATGGCTAACGAGCTTCGAGGCGCGGGTGAGCATCGTGGTCTCGATGCCGGTCTCAAAGGGCATGACGTCGCCGCGGGTACGGATCGCCATGACGATCTCCTCCAAAGCAGCGTTGCCGGCCCGCTCGCCGATGCCGTTGATGGTGCACTCCACCTGCCGCGCGCCGCCCTCGATGCCAGCCAGGGAATTGGCGATGGCGAGACCCAGATCGTCGTGGCAATGCACCGAGAAGATCGCTTTGTCGGCGTTCGGCACCCGGTTCCGGACGTCCTGGAACATCCGGCGGTACTCGTCCGGTGTGGCGTAGCCCACGGTGTCGGGCAGGTTGATGGTGGTGGCGCCCGAACGGATCGCCGCCTCGACGCAGCGGCAGAGATAGTCGATCGGCGTGCGGGTGGCGTCCATGGCCGACCATTCCACGTCCTCGACGAGGTCGCGGGCCTGGGACACCGTCTTCAGGATGATCTCCACCACCTCATCCTCGGACTTGCGCATCTGGTGCGCGAGGTGGATCGGCGAGGTCGACACGAAGGTGTGGATACGGCCGCGCCTGGCCTGGCGCACCGCCTCGCCGGCCCGGGCGATGTCGGCGGGAATCGCGCGGGCGAGACCCGCGACGGTGGCGCGCTTGACGCGCCGGGCGATCTCGGAGACCGCCGCGAAATCGCCGTTCGACGCGATGGGGAAACCCGCCTCAATGATGTCGACGCCCATGGTGTCGAGGAGTTCGGCGACCGCGAGCTTCTCGTCGAGGGTCATGGTGGCACCGGGGCACTGCTCGCCGTCGCGCAGGGTGGTGTCGAAGATGAGAACGCGGTCCTTCGCGCGGGCTTCGGGCGCCGGAGTCGGGGAGGTCGTCATGCTGAGTATCCTGTCGGAACGCGGTCCAGAACCGGGGACGCGGCATCGGGAAATCGAGGGGTCCGGGCAAGCGCCGGTGGACGGGCGCCGACCTTAGAAAACTGCACTCCCCTGAGAGCCCAGGCGCACGCGCCCGGACGGCTCTCAGGGGCGGATAAGGAGGAGCAGGGCGGCGAGAGACGCGCGCGACCGGACGGCCGCGAAGGCGGCGTCGGTCGTGCTGCGCGTGGAGCCGGCGCTGGCCAAGGCTCGTCTCTCCCGAGAGGCAAGGGCGCACCGCGGCGGTGCGCGAACGCTTGCGAAGGCGGTTTACCTAGCCGCTGAGGGCCCGCTTGACAAGTTTCAGCGCCGCGCCCGCCAGCAATGCGCGCGACCGCCGGACAGGGAGGAATTCGGTCTCAGAGCCCAGTTCCCCACAAGGTCTCGTTGGAATTCGCAATCGTTTCGGCCGGATGCATTGCCGTGCGGTCTGCTCCGCCTAGCTTCGCTGGTGGATCGAATACGATTCGGCGGCGAAATCAGTCCGTCCACGCAAGAAAAAATCTGGAAGGAATCCCCATTATGTCGCGGATGCTGTCGCGCACCCTGGCCCTGCCTGCCCTCGCCCTGATCGCCGGAGCGGCGCCGGCGCTGGCGCTGGATGCTGCCAAGACCATCGATGTCGCCGCCCCTCCCGCCAAGGTCTGGGCGACGATCGGCGATTTCTGCGGCATCGGTCAGTGGCATCCGGCCATCGAGAAATGCGTGCTGTCGCAGGACGGCGGCAAGGCTTTGCGAACCCTGAGCCTGAAGGGTGGCGGCACCATCGTCGAGTCGCAGACCAAGCGCGACGACAAGGCCATGAGCTACACCTATGCCATCGTTTCCGGTCCGTTGCCGGTGAGCGACTATTCCTCGACCCTCTCGGTGATGCCCAAGGGCTCGGGCTCGACCGTGAACTGGACCGGCAGCTTCAAGGCGAAGGGCGCGCCGGATGCGGTGGCAATCGATGCAATCTCCGGCATTTACGATTCCGGCCTGAAGGCTATCGCCGACAAGTCCAAGTAAGCGGATCGAAGTAAGCGGACCAAGACCGAGGGCGGCTCACCCGAGGCCGCCCTCGCCTGCAGGTTCATTCGGACCCGCGCCCGATTGACCAGCCAGAGCACTCGGCGCAAAACCGGCCCGGATCAAGCTGTGCCGTGTCCCGGCACGGGTACCGTCAGGAGCCGCCGTGTCCCGGGTCAGCCTCGCCGTCGCCGTCCTTCTCTCCGCCGCCCTGCTCGGCGCCTGCAAGCCGACCGCCTCGGCGCCCCCCGCGGTCGCCGTCGCCGCAGCCCCCGTGGTCGCCGCGCCCCTGCCACAGGGCACCGGCTGCGGCCCGTCCATCGCCCGCACCCAGGCGGTGGTCGAGAGCGATGTCGCTACCGGCAACCTCAACCCGCCCGTCGGCGAGCGCTTCGGGGCCGACCTGCGCCACGCCGCCGATGCCTGCGCGGGCGGCCGCGAGCGTGAGGCCCTCAGTCTGCTCGGCGCCGCCAAGGCACGCTACGGCTACCGCTGAGCGCCCGCGAAGGCGTCGGTGAGATAGGCGCGCACGAAGCCGGGCATCCGAGCGGCGTCGAGGTCGTCCAGCCCGCGCGCGATGGCGAAGCCGGCGAGTTCTGGCGCGGCCTCGCTTTGGCGGTGTGCCTCCATCCGGCCATGCAGCACCTCGGCCGTTTCCGCAAAGCGGACCGGGAGCAGGAAGGCGTGCTGGCTCTGGCCCGAGACCAAAACCCACGCCTCCGGCGCATCGGCCGGAAGGGCAAGACCCGTTTCCTCCAGGAACTCCCGCCCGGCGCTGCCGGCGAGATCGACGCGACCGCCCTCGCGGGTGTCGGTTCGATCCGGGGTTCCGCAGGCGAAGTAAATCTGCCCGGCATTGGCTGTGTGTCCGCCCATGATGCCCAAGAGGGCCGCGCCGTCGGCGCTCCACGGCACCACCGCCGCGAAGGCGTTGGTCACCGCCGGATCCGGGGAGCCGGCCAGGCGGAAGGCGAGGAACTGAGAATACGCGACCTCGAACAGGTCGATCACGCAGGTCGATCCATCGATGCGGCAGTCGCGGGCAAGGAGCACCCGTCCGTCGAACAGGTCCGGCCGCTCGGTGCGTCGCCGCGCCCAGGTCTCGGCGATCGCCCCGGCATGGTCGCGGGCCCAGGACCAGTCGGAAGGGACCAGCCGGGCCTCGATGTGCCGGAGCGGCGTCAGCGTGAAACCGTCAGACAAGCAGGGTGCCCTCACTCACCAGCACCGCCGCCCCGCTGATCTCCACGGAGCGCAGGGCACCGGCCTCGATGACGAGCTGGACCCCGATCGTACTCGGTCGGCCCATGGCGACGCCTTGGCGTAGGACGATGTCGTGCTCCCCGTCGCCCAGGGGCTCGAACTGCATCATCACTCCGGCGAAGGCCGCTGCGGCCGAGCCGGTGGCCGGGTCTTCCGGCACGCCGAGATGGGGCGCGAACATCCGGGCCTGATAGCGGTGGCCGACCTCTTCGGGGTTGAGGGTGTAGCAGTAGAGCGCGGCCGGAGTGCCGAGATCATCGAGGGCTGCCGGCACGACGCGAGCCCGGTCGAGGGCCGCTCGGCTGGCGAGGGGCACGAACAGGAAGGAAGGGCCGGTCCGGTGCCGGCTCGGGACGTGGCGGGCGAAGCCGATCTCACCCGGCTCCAGGCCCAGGGCGGCCGCGACCAGGTTCGTCTCGGGTCCCTCCCCCAGATATTCCGGGAGCCCCGGCATCTTGAAGCGCCCGGTACCGCGCCCCTCCCCGGGCTCGACCACGCAGGCCAGGGTTCCGAGGGGGGCCTCGAGCCCGAAGGCCATCGCGTCGGTGAGCCCCGCCCGCTGGTCGCGCAGGGCAAGGAGGATGGCGGTGCCGAGGGTGGGGTGCCCGGCGAAGGGCAGTTCCGACGTGGGCGTGAAGATGCGCATCCGGGCGCGGTGCCGGGGTGTCTCGGGCGGGAGAACGAACACCGTCTCGGACAGATTGAACTCGGCGGCCAGGGCCTGCATCGCGGCGGTGTCGAGGTCCTCGGCATCGAGCACGACGGCCAGGGGATTGCCGGTCAGCGCCGTGTCGGTGAACACGTCGAGGGTCACGAAGCGGCGGGGCATGGCGGGGTCTCCAGGCTCTCTGAGAATCAACCTTAGACGGTGTGCACCGGAAACGTCTCGCTCGGCGTGACGAACTCGTCCTGCGCCGCCACCGTGAGGATCTCGCGTGAGCCCGCCTCGGCCGTGCGGCGCAGGAGACCATAGACCGAGGCGCCGGCCATACCCAGGGCCAGCGCGGCCGAGCACGTCCGGGCGTAGTGCACCAGGAACAGAGCCGCGATGGCGTCGCCCGCGCCATTCACGTCGAGGTGAAGGCGCGGCGTGCGCAGGCGCCAGAAATGGCCGCCCTCCCCCGCCAGAAGGTCGATGGCGTCGTCCGGCGTATCGTCGGTGACCAGCGAGGTGACGAGGACAACGCGGGGTCCCAGCGCCTGAACCGAGGCCACCGCGCGCTTGGCCTCCGCGAGGGTGCCGGTCGGCAGGCCCGAGAGGTGGTTCAGCTCGAACTGGTTCGGGGTGACGATGTCGGCCGCGGGCACCGCCTGCTCGCGCATGAATTCGGGGATGCCGGGCCGTACGTAGATGCCGCGGTCGGTGTCGCCCATCACGGGGTCGCAGGCGTAGAGGGCCTGTGGGTTCAGCGCCCGCACCGAGGCCACGGCCCGCACGATGGCGGTCCCGATATCGGCCGAACCCATGTAGCCCGAGAGGACTCCGTCGCAGGTTCCGAGCACACCCCGCTCGGCAATGCCGGCGACGAGGTCCTCGATCGCCGGGCCATCGAACACCCGGCCGCGCCAGGCGCCGTAGCCGGTGTGGTTGGAGAACTGCACCGTATGGATCGGCCAAACCTCGACGCCGAGGCGTTGCATCGGAAACACCG
The DNA here is from genome assembly GCF_059816145.1 of Methylobacterium sp. 001424705. Classification (NCBI taxonomy): domain Bacteria; kingdom Pseudomonadati; phylum Pseudomonadota; class Alphaproteobacteria; order Hyphomicrobiales; family Methylobacteriaceae; genus Methylobacterium; species Methylobacterium sp. 001424705. Next base: position 27,247 of record NZ_JCBANU010000024.1, read on the forward strand.
CCGAGGCGTTGCCCACGTGGCCGAAGGCAACGTGGGACTGGATCGAGAGGATGTTCATGCCGGAATCTCCCGAAATCCCGCGGCCGAGGAGTTGTGGCGCCAGCCCTTAACCCGGTTTTCCTTCCCAACGCACCCCTGCCGGCGCCCCACGCGCTTGCCCCGATCCGCGCCCTCGGTCACAGGAAGGCGCCGAACCTCAAGCGAGCCCCATGGACTTCGATTCAATCCGCACCAGCACCCTCGCCTTCGTGGAGGCGAACCAGGGCTGGACGCCGCTGATCGTCGGCGTGCTCGCGTTCTGCGAGTCCCTGGCCTTTCTCTCGCTGCTGGTGCCCGCCACCTTCCTGCTCCTCGGCATCGGAGCGCTGATGGGCTCGGTCGGTATCCCGTTCTGGCCGGTGATGCTCGCCGGTGCGCTCGGGGCCGCTCTCGGCGACTGGGTCTCCTACGAGTTCGGGCACTATTACAAGGACGGCGCCAAGCAGATGTGGCCGATGCGGCGCTATCCCGCCATCGTCGCCCGCGCCGAGGAGTTCTGCCGCAAATGGGGAGCCGGCGGCATCCTGATCGGGCGGTTCATCGGGCCGGCGCGGGCCGTGGTGCCCCTGGTCGCAGGGGTATTCGGTGTGAAGCGCCTGCCGTTCCAGATCGCCAACGTCACCTCGGCCCTGGCCTGGGCCTTCCTCATGCTGGCGCCGGGGGCCGGCCTCCTCGGCTACCTGAAGGGCTGAGGCGCCGTGCGCCGGTTCCCGCCCGAGCGCATCGTCTGTCTGACGGAGGAGACCGTCGAGACGCTCTACCTCCTCGGCCAGGAAGACCGCATCGTCGGGGTCTCGGGCTACGCGGTCCGCCCGGCCCGGGTCCGGCGGGAGAAGCCTCGGGTCTCGGCCTTCACCAGCGCCGACCTGCCCAAGATCCTGGCCCTCGCTCCCGATCTCGTCCTGGCCTTCTCCGATCTGCAGGCCGAGATCGTCGCCGACCTTGCCCGGGCCGGCATCGCCGTGCACCTCTTCAACCAGCGCGACCTGGCCGGCTGCCTGGCGATGATCCGCACCGTGGGCGCCCTGACCGGCGTGTCGGCCGAGGCCGAGACCCTAGCGACGCGGCTGGCAGACCGCATCGCGGCCGCCGCCGCGGAAAGCGTCGGCCGGCCGCATCCGCGCGTCTACTTCGAAGAATGGGATGCCCCGATGATCTCCGGCATCGGATGGGTCTCGGACCTCATCGCGGCGGCGGGCGGCGACGACGTCTTCCCCGAACTCAGCCGACAGGCGGCGGCCCGGGACCGGATCGTGAGCCCGGAGGCGGTGATCGCGGCCCGGCCCGACGTGATCCTCGCCTCATGGTGCGGCAAGCGTGTGAACCGCGCGCACATCCGCGCCCGCCCGGGATGGGACGCGATTCCGGCGGTGGCCGCCGGGCGCATCCACGAGATCAAGTCGCCGCTGATCCTCCAGCCGGGCCCTGCCGCCCTCACGGACGGTTTCGACGCGATCCGCGCCGCCCTCCGGGATATAGCCTGAGCGGTTTCACGCGGCCGACAGCGGATCGGCCTCGCGCCTGCGCGCGCTGGGAGCCGGTCCCGACGGGGCTGCGAGCCAGGCTTGGCGCCGGGCGATGAGATGGCGCAGACGGGCCGCCCGCTTCTCCCGGCGCTCGCAGCCGTCGCCGCAGGCGGTGTCGGGACAATCGGCGGCCCCTCCGTCGAACAGGCTCACCAGGGCGAGCACGAAGCCGATCAGCACCACCACCGCCAGGACGACGACGGGCCAGGCCAGCCCCATTCCGACCAGCACGGCGATGCCGAGCTTGAGCGCCAGGGAGCCCGCCAGCTTCAGCTTGATGAGCGTCGCCAGGGTCGCGCCGGCGCCCAGGGCACCGCGCGCCGCTCTCAGCAAGCCCACCCGCAGGCGTCGCCGGGCGGCCAGCGCCTCGAGGCGATCGAGTTCGCGCGCCACCCGCGCCGTCTCGGCGTCCCGGTCTTCGTTCTTCGGCAGACCTGCCTCCTCCGCACCCGATCCACCACGAGGGGTGCCATGGTCCGGGCCCGTGCTCCAGCCCGACCGGCGCAACGGGGTCGCAGGTGACAAGCCGCGCGGCGGCTGATTTCCTGGGACCCGTCCCGATTCGGGACGTCGTTCCGAAGCATCAGAGCCGTATGTCAGCAGCCCTCGCGTCCGTGATCCTTCCGCCCGACCGGCGTCAGTCGGCCACCGCGCTCCAGGTCCAGCGCGGCGTCCGGCGTCTGTTCGCCGAGCTCGGTCACGTCACCATTCCAGAATTCTCCCTGGCGAACGGCCGCCGCGCCGACGTCATCGCCCTCTGCCCGGCCGGGCGCCTGACGATCGTGGAGATCAAGTCCAGCGTCGCCGACTTCCGGGCCGACCGGAAATGGCCGGATTATCGGGACTACTGCGACCGCTTCTATTTCGCGATCCCCGAGACGCTCTCCACCACCCTGACCCCGGAGGACGCCGGCCTCATCGTCGCCGATGCCTTCGGCGCCGCGATCCTGCGCGACCCGGCGGACCATTCCCTCAGCGGTCCCCGGCGCAAGGCCGTGACCCTGCGCTTCGCCCATAGCGCCGCGCGCCTGCTGCACGCTCTGGCCGATCCCGGCGCCATCCGCGAAGGCGCCCTCTGAGGCACGGCGAATCGCCGCCGATGCACGGGCGGCCCGGCGTGGTAAGGAACCACGCGCCACTCATCGATTGCCAACTGCATGCGCCTGCCCTCCCGTCGCCGTCCACACGACGGCGATCCCGCCATCCTGCGACGGCTCCAGGCCGCCTCGGGCCGTCGGTCCCTGCTGCTCTACCTCGTCATCGTCCTGGTGCTCGTGGCCACCGCCCAGGGCTACGACGGCTCGGCCCATTCCACCCATCACTGGATCGGCCTCGGGGTCTACGCGATCTTCTCCCTCGGCCTCGGGATCGCCGATTGGCGCGCCTCGCAGCGGGACGGCGGGGCGGAGCCCGGCATGGAGTGGCTGGCCTGGACAGCGACCCTGCTGAACGCCGGCGTGGCCCTGTTCCTCATCGTCGAGCACATCCTGCTCGGTGCGGTGGAAACAGAGGAGACGGCCACCGCGGTGAGCCGCCTGCCAGCCTTCCTGCTCCTGCTCCAGACCGGACTCAGCATGCGGGTCTGGCACACCGTCGTGTTCTCGGGTCTGGTGAGTCTCGCCTGGGGCGGCACCATCCTCCTCGCCTATCTCGCGCCCGAGAGCGCCCTTCTCGGTCCGCACGTGACCCTGGAAGAGGAGGTGCCCGGCCTGCTCACCTTCCTCGCCGCGAGCCTCGTGGTGATCGATGGGGTGCGCCGCCTGCAGATGGCAGTGACGACGGCTTTGCGGATGGAGCAGGAGCGGACGAGTCTCGCGCGCTTCGTGCCGCGCCGGGTGGCGGGAGAGCTTGCCCAGAGCGGCGGCGGCGTCGGTGCGGTGCAGTCCCGCCACGCCTGCCTGTTCGGCCTCGACCTGCGCGGCTTCTCGGCCTTCTCGCGCGACCAGACCCAGGAGGAGGTGGTGCGCGCCCTGCTCGACGTCCGCGCCCTGACCCACGTGGCGGTAAGCGAGCACGGCGGCATCGTCGATAAATATGTCGGCGACGGCGTCCTGGCGCAGTTCATCGTCGGGCGTCCGCAGGCCCAGGCCGAGGCAGTGCTGGCATGCGCCCAAACCATTGTCGCGCGTCTCGCGGCGCTGAACGAGGATCGCCGCCGGGAAGAGCGGCCGGAGCTGCGCATCACCATGGCGCTGCATGCCGGCGAGGTGCTGGTGGGGGTCTTCGACGACGGGCACCGGGCCGAGTTCACGGTGCTGGGCACGGCGATGAACCGACTCGCCAGGATCGAGGCCCGGGCCAAGGCCGCCGACCTGACCCTGGCGGCCTCGGACGAGGTGATCCGCCTCCTCGAGCCGGCTACCCGGACATCGCTCCGGCTCTCCGGCATGCCCCCGTCGGAGTGCCGAGACACCCGCGACATGCTGCTGTTCGCGGTGGGCTGGGCCGAGGACACCGCGGCGGATGCCGCGGCGCCGGAGCATCCGTTCGCCTCCGTCGCGTGAGCCAAGACGGTTAGCCCGAGAACGAGCCGAACCCCTCGAACCCGACACGCTGGCGGGCCGCCTCGTCGGCCTTGGGCCGCTCGAGGAGAGCCGGATCGATCTCGGGGGCCGGGGTCTCCGGTCGGGTGGTCCGGGGCGGCGGACGGTCGTCCGGGACGGAGGGCCAGATCGGACGGTCCGGCTTCACTGTCTGGGTCATCGGAACACTCCTGGCATGCGCTGACGAGCGCTTACGAAATACAATATACCAGAAATAGCGCAAGGCTATCCGTGTTCCCTCCGAACCGGGGAAGATCCGGTGCGTCGCCCGAGCCCGCTCAGCCCTCGGCCTTGTCCGCCCGGTCGGTCTTTACACCGCGCGTGGGGGCGGTGGCGTGGTCTTTCCGCGCGGCGTCGCCCGTCCGCCCCTGTGGAGTCAGGGGCGTGGTGTCGCTGGCGCCCGCCTCCGCGGCCTCGGTGCCGGGCCGATCCAAAGGGTCTCCGGACGCGTCCTTGACCTGCCCGGTGACGGTGTCCCGCGGGCTGGTGGCAAGACCGCCCGACGGATCGGTGCCGGCTTCGGCGAAGGGGTCTTTCGGCATCCGGCACGTCTCCGTCGTGGGCGGGGTTCGTTCCTTCGGAGTACACCGCCCGCGCGGAGCCGGTTCGGTTCAGGTGCCGCAGAAGGTCTGGAGCACGCGCTCGTGCGGCTGCGGCGGCGCGGCATAAGCCGCGAAGGCGGGCTGGTCGTCGTAGGGGCGGGCCAGCACCGCCACGAGCTCGTGGAACGGCGCGAAGTCGTCGCGCGCGACCGCCGCCTCGATCACCGCCTCGACCCGATGGTTGCGCGGGATGAAGGCCGGGTTGACCCGGTCCATCGCCGCCCGGCGCGCGGCCGGGTCCCCCGGCTCGGCGGCGAGACGCGCGCGCCAGCGGGTCGCCCAGGCCTCGTATACGGTGGAGTCGTCGAAGAGGTCGCGCACCGAACCGTCGCCCTCGGGGCCGAGGGCCGCTGCGCCGAGGCGCCGGAAGGTCAGGGTGAAGTCGGCGCGCCCGGCCTGCATCGCCTCCAGCAGGGTGCGGCCGAGCTCGCGGTCCTCGTCCCGGTCCGTGGTGAGGCCGAGCTTGGCCCGCAGGCCGCCGTAATAGGCCGCCTCGAACCGGGGGCCGAAGGCGGCGAGGCGGTCCTGCGCCACGGCGATGCCGTCCTCGGTCTCGGGCGCCAGCAGGGGCAGCAGCGCCTCGGCGAACCGGGTCAGGTTCCAGTGCAGGATGCCCGGCTGGTTGCCGTAGGCGTAGCGGCCATTCTCGTCGATGGCGCTGAACACGGCGGAGGGGTCGTAGGCGTCGAGGAAGGCACAGGGTCCGAAATCGATGGTCTCGCCGGAGACGGCGCAGTTGTCGGTGTTCATCACCCCGTGGATGAAGCCGACGAGGAGCCAGCGCGCGACGAGGTCGGCCTGGCGCTCCACCACCCGGGTCAGCAGGGCGCCGTAGGGGTTGGCGTCTTCCGCCAGCTCCGGATAGTGCCGGCCGATGACGTGGTCGGCCAGCGCCCGCACGCCGTCGACGTCGCCCCGCATGGCGAAGTACTGGAAGGTGCCGACGCGGATGTGGCTGGTGGCGACCCGGGTCAGGACGCCGCCGGGCAGGACCGTCTCGCGCCTCACGGAATCGCCCGTGAGCACCGCCGCCAGGGCGCGGGTGCTGGGGATGCCCAGAGCCGTCATGGCCTCGCTGACCACGTACTCGCGCAGCACCGGCCCGAGGGCGGCGCGACCGTCGCCCCGCCGGGAGAACGGCGTCGGGCCCGAGCCCTTGAGCTGAATGTCGCGCCGGACCCCGTCGCGCCCGACGACCTCGCCGAGCAGGATCGCCCGGCCGTCGCCGAGCTGGGGCACGCGGTTGCCGAACTGGTGGCCGGCATAGGCCATGGCCAGGGGCTCGGCGCCCTCCGGCACCCGGTTGCCAGCCAGCACCGCGACGCCCTCCGGGCTCTCGAGCCAGGCGGCCTCGATCCCGAGGTCCGCGGCGAGTTCTCGGTTGATCCGGATCAGGCGGGGCGCCGCCACGGGGGTGGGGTTCACCGCAGCGAAGAAGTGCTCCGGCAGGCGGGCATAGGTGTTGGCGAAGGGAATGGCGGCTGTCATCGAGGGCATGGGTCCCGTGTGCGGCGCGGCGCGCGGTGCTGCCCACGAGGTGGGGCGCCGCATGCGCCAAGGCAAATCCCAAGGGAAGAGGCCAAGGCACATCATGGCGATCCCGAACGTCGCGCGCGGGGCCGTCCTGTCCGGAGGCGACGGCCCCGGCGATGGGCGTATCGGCCCTGGCCCCGGCTCGGGTAATGGCGGACGGCGCGGGGGCGCCGAGGGGGCCGAGGGGGCCGGCCGCGCGCGTTCACCCCGGACAACGCGACCCGTGCGGGGCGGGTTCGGACAGGAGGCCCGGCGCGCGGGTGCGGCGTCCGCGCAGGATCGCGCGTCCGCCGATGACCGTGATCGAGAGCACGAAGCCGGCCAGCAGGTCGGGCAGGTAGTGCCCACCGGCCCCGAGGGTCGCCACCACGATGACGGCGTTGAGGGCGATCGCCAGGGGGCCGAGGACCGGGATCGGCGCCAGCGCCCAGGCGGTCAGCACCGCGAGGCAGACGTGGAAGGACGGAAAGGTCACGAGGCCGCGGATGTCCTCCAGGGCCAGGGTGCGCAGGGTCCCGGCGCGCAGGTGCTCCAGGGCGTCGAGGTGCCAGAGGGCGCCCAGGGTCTCGATGGAGCCGTCCGGCACGGTGGCGAGACCGTACTGCACAAAGGGGCCGGCCGCCGGCACCAGGGCGGCGATGAGCACGACCGTGAGGAGCAGCACGGCGAACATCCGCACATAGGCCCAGAGCCGGCCGACCCGGAGGGTGGCGCTGAGCGCGATCACCGTGAGCCCGACCTGCGGCCCGCTGGTGTGGTAGGCGAGCGCCAGCCACCAGGCGAGGCGCGGCTGCGCCTGCAGGGCAGCGTAGTAGGCGGGCCAGTCGAGGCCGAGCGCCGCCTCCGCCCGGGCCAGCCGCGCATCGGCCAGCGGCAGGGCCCAGGTGGCGGTGAGGTAGTGCAGCACCGCGATCGGCACGGTCACGGCGATGAGGCCGGCGCTCGCTAGGGCCATCGCCCGCAGCTTGGGCTCGGACAGGATCGGGCCGAACAGGACCGCGAGGGCGAGGAGCGCCGCGACGAGGCCCGCCGCCACGCCGAAGCCGAACGGCGCCAGGGCGATCCCGGCCCGGCGCAGCCACACCGCATCGAGGAGGGCGACCGCCAGGGCGAGGCCCCAGAGCGCCTGATGCGGCGCGGCCAGGGCGGCCGAGACCCGGCCGATGCGGGCGATGGGTTTGGCGAGGGCGGATCCTGAAAGGGGGGATCTTGCGAAGGAAGATCTTGCGAGGGAGGCGGCCTCGGCGAGTCCGCGGCGCGTCCCGCGCGCGGGCATCGAAATCGGAGTTGCGTCGCTCACCCGGCATCCTTCGTGGTTCGTCGCAGCCGGAACTCGGCTTTGCGCCGGTTTGTTGCCCGGCGGCGTTCCTTTTCCCCATCCCGTTCCGGTTCCCAGCCCCGATGGTCCCCCCGATGGTCGCCCGTTGAGCCGCATCGCCTTCCTGGATTTCGAGGCGTCCTCCCTCGCGAAGACCAGCTACCCGATCGAGGTCGCGTGGGTGTTTCCCGACGGTAAGTCGGAGAGCTTCCTCATCCGCCCGGCCCCGGGCTGGACCGACTGGGCGCCCGAGGCCGAGGCGGTGCACGGGCTCGCCCGGGAACGCCTGGTGCGGGAGGGCGTCGCCCACGACTGGGTGGCGCTGCACATGCTCACGGCCCTGCGCGACGTGGCGCTCTACGCCTCGGCGCCCTCCTGGGACGGGCACTGGCTGAGCCGGCTCCTGCGCGCCGCCGGCCTGCCGCGCCACGCCCTCCGGCTGAAGGCCACGGCGGAGGCGCAGCGCCGCGTCGTCCTGGACGTGCTCGCGGCGGGCGGCGTGGCGCCGACCGCGCGCGACGCCCTGGCGGGCAAGCTCCTGGCGACCCTGCGCCTGGAGGCGCGCGACGATCCGGCGGCGGAGCATCGCGCCCTGTCGGATGCCCGGCGCGAGTGCCGGCGCTGGGCCCGCGCCCGAAGCCGCGCCGCGGCGCTGCTCCGCGAGGAGGGCGGAGGCGGGGTGGAGTAGCGGTCTCGGGTGGAGATGGGGCGAGCCTTTGCCCAGCGCCCGAACCCTGCGTCCGGTGAGGCCGGCGAGGTTTCGTCACCCGCCCGCGGCCGTCGCGGATCGGTGCGAGGTGTGCCATTCGGCGGGCAGCGTATCCTCTCCTGCCTGTCGATCGAAACGCAGTTCCTGCTGAGGAACGACCAGCCAGGCCTGCGAGACCTGGACCGCGTCGTGCTGATCGGTGCGGTGAACGCCGAGTCGGGCGCGCGGATCGAAGCAGGGACCGAGGGGACGATCGTCGCGGTCTATCCGGGATCCAGCGCGTACCTGGTCGAGTTTGCCGAGCCCGCCGAGGCCCTTGCGGCGGTCCCGGCCGCGCTCCTGACGCTCGCCGTCCCAGCGGAGCGGTGAGCGGGAACGTGGCCGTCCCGCACCGGCTCGGCGTCGATACCCGCAAGATCTGCAATGATCTGCTGGACGTGACCCACCCGCATGGCGGGCCGAAAGCACGCTTCTTCCCCGGGTTCGGCTTCGCGCCGACCGAGCCCTTGGCGTTCGCGGACGCCCTCGTTGCCGAAGCCCAGGGCGCTGCCCACGTCGCCCGTCAGCCCTCCGAATACGGAGCCGACATGCTGACCTGCGTCGGTCCCCTGGGAACACCCTCGGGCCGCAGGCCCTGGATCCGCTCGGTCTGGCTGGTGATCGCGGAGGCCGAGGGCGAGACGGGCCGCTTCGGGGCGGCTTGTCCCGACCGTAACCGGTCGGCGCCGCGACCCTGATCCGGAGGATCGGGCGCCGATCCGTTCGACCGTGTGAACGACCACCGGGGGTGGTTTGCGGCTCTTTGGCGTCAGGCCCAGGCGACCCAGCCCCGGAAGGCAAACCCGGCGTAGAAGAGGCGGACCCCGCTAAACCCAGCCTCGCGCAACAGCGTCTCGTCCTCCTCGGGCGAAAGGATCGGCAAGCGTTCTACGATCCCGGTCTTTGCACGCTCGGCGTGTGAGCGTTCGATGCCGGAGGCCGTCGCGAAAGCGGCATACCGTGAGAGCCAGAGGTCGCGTTCATCCTGCGGAATGCTGAAGTGCGCCGCGACGAAGGGTGCACCGGGCTTTAGTCGACGCCGAATTTCCCGGAGGGTGCGTGACCGCTCCTGACGCTCGATGAAGTGCAGGGTCAGGATGCAGGCGGCAGCGTCGAACGGCCCCTCCGGCGCGCCATCGATCAGCCCCTCATGAAGATGGGCACGGTCGGAGAGGTGGCCCAGGGTTTTCCGGGCAAGGTCAAGCATTGCGGCAGACGGGTCGACGCCGACGAACGTCCACCCGGGCTGCCCCTCGGCGAACACCTTGAGTTCGAGGCCGCCGCCCGCGCCGAGAACGAGCACCTGTGCCTTGTCCGGGGCGCGTTCCGCGAGGAGAAGCCTCGCCATACGTTGCATGTCGGCATAGCCGGGCACCATGCGCGGCGGGTTTTCGGCGTAGCGGGCAACGGCCTGCGGATCTGAGAAAGCATCCATGCCGGATCGTATCACGCGCGACGAGCTGGCGAACGTCCGCGTCGGGTGGCTTGCGGACGCTTCGACCCTCTTGGCCCCCCCTCCGAAGCCCGATCCATCAGGCGCGCCAGCCGTGGCGATCCAGACCCATGCTCCCGCCAATCTGAACTTTTGTCCGTCCCCTCGGCTTGATGGCCATGCCTCACCCCCCGAACGCGCCGTATGCCCTCGTCGTGGACGACGATTTCCTCGTTCGGATGGATGCGGAAACGATCTTGGAGGATGCTGGCTTCCACGCCCTGTCGGCAGCAAATGGCGTTGAAGCGATCAAGCTGCTTGAGGACCACGCAGACCTGATCGTGCTGCTGTTCACCGATGTGGAGATGCCGGGCGGCCCCGATGGCTTCGAGTTGGCACGAACGACCGCGAGGCGCTGGCCCGACATCTCGATCGTCGTTGCATCCGGCGGCGTCAAACCGGGGGTGGGGGATCTTCCCGAGGGGGCTGTCTTCCTGGGCAAGCCCTTCAGCGCTCAGATCGTTCACGACCACCTCGACATGATCCTGCCGGACGGTCAGAAACCCGAGCCTCTGAAAGCACGCAAGCGCTAGAAGGGGCGCTGGCCGCGGCCACCGGTCGGACCGGCCGCCCTGTCAGGCGGCGCCGAGATAGGCGGCCTCCAGGCCGGCATCGGCGCTGAGTTCGGCGGCGGTGCCGGCGGTGACGACGCGGCCCTGCTCCAGCACGTAGCCGCGATCGGCCACCGTCAGGGCCAGGGCCGCCATCTGGTCGACGATCAGGATGGTGACGCCCTGGTCGCGCAGGTCCGCCACCACGGCGTAGAGGGCGTTGATCATCGCCGGGGCCAGGCCGAGGGAGGGCTCGTCGAGGAGCAGGATGCGCGGCTGCGCCATCATCCCGCGGGCGATCGCCAGCATCTGCTGCTCGCCCCCCGAGAGCAGGCCCGCCCGGCTCGTCGCCCGGTCGCGCAGGCGGGGAAAGCGGGTGAGCAGCGCCTCGATCTCGGCCGGGTCGATGGGCGCCTTGCGGCCATGGGCCCCGAGGCGGATGTTCTCGATCACGGTCAATTCGGGAAACACCTGCCGGCCCTCCGGCACCAGGGCGAGGCCGAGGCGGGCGATGGTGTGGGCGGGCAGCTGCGCGATGGCCCGGTCCTCCAGCACGATCCCGCCGGAGACCGGCCGGAGCAGGCCGGCGAGGGCCCGCAGGGTCGTCGACTTGCCGGCGCCGTTGGCGCCGAGCAGCGCCACGGTCTCGCCGGGGCGGACCTCGAGGGCGACGCGGTCGAGGACCGGGGCGGCGCCGTAGCCGGCGGTGAGGCCCTGGGTGGAGAGCACCGCGTCGGCCGGCGGCTTCCAGGCGACGGCGCGGGGCCGGGCCGGCGTGTCGGCCCCGCCCAGATAGGCGCGGATCACCGCCGGGTCGTGCCGGATCGCGGCCGGCGTCCCGTGGGCGATCGGACGCCCGGCATCCATGACCAGGATCGCGTCGGAGACGCCCATCACCAGGGGCATGTCGTGCTCGACCAGCACCACGGCGATGCCCTGCCCGGCGATCCGGCGCAGGAGACCGCCCAGGGCGTCGGTGTCGGCCCGGGTCAGGCCGGCGGCGGGCTCGTCGAGGAGGAGGATGCGCGGCCGGCCGGCGAGCGCCCGGGCGATCTCCACCAGGCGGCGGTCCACATGGGGCAGCTCCCCGGCGGGCCGGTCGAGGTCGCCCGCGTAGCCCACGAAGTCCAGCAGGGACGCGGCGGCAACGCGGTCGCCCTTGCCGGAGGGGCGCCAGAGGCGGCCCGGCTCGAAGGCCAGGGCGACGTTGTCGAGGACGCCGAGCGAGCCGAACAGGCGCGTGGTCTGGTAGGTGCGGGCGATGCCGGCCCGGGCGATGGCGTGGGCCGGGGCCCCGGCGAGGTCCCGGTCCCCTAAGCGGATCGCCCCGGCCTGCGGCCGGTAGAAGCCCGAGATCATGTTGAGCACCGTGGTCTTGCCGGCGCCGTTGGGGCCGATCAGGCTCGTCACCGCCCCGGCCTCGGCCCGGACCGAGACGCCCTCGGCCGCGCGGATGCCGCCGAAGCGGATGCCGATGCCCTCGACCACCAGGGGCTCGCCCCCGCGCTGCCCGATGAGCCGGGCGAAATCCAGCGCCGGCGGCCGGGCGCCGGTGCGGGGCCGCGGCAGCAGCCGGGCCGCGCTGCCGACGATCCCCGCGGGCACCAGCCAGAGCACCACCAGGGTGGCGAGGCCGAAGAACAGCAGCCGGTACTCGGCGAGCCCCGCCAGGGTCTCGGGCAGGAGCACGGTGACGAGGGCGCCGAAGAGCGGCCCGAGCACGGTGCCGGCCCCGCCGACCACCACGGAGAGCACGAACAGGATCGACTGCGAGAACGGGAACGAGCTCGGGGCGATGAACAGCATCAGGGGCGGCAGCACCGCCCCGGCGAGGCCCGTCAGCGCCGCCGAGATCGCGAAGGCGAGTGTCTTCACCCGCACCGGGTCGAAGCCCAGGGAGGCGGCCGCCACGTCGGCGTCGCGCACCGCCCGCATCGCCCGCCCGAGGCGGCTGCGGGCGAGGCGATGGAAGCTGTAGAGGGCGAGGCCCGCGCCCAGCACGGCGAGGAGGGCCAGCTCGCGCTCGGCGAAGGGGGTGCCGAACAGGCTCGGCCCGGCGGTGACCACGAGGCCGTTCTGGCCGCCGGTGAGTGCCCCGCCCTCGATCAGGGCGTGCTCGATGATGAAGCCGAACGCGATGGTGACCATGGCGAGGTAGGGGCCCTTCACCCGCATGGCCGGCACCGCGAGCCCCGCTCCGACCAGGCCCGAGAGCAGGCCGGCCGCCGGCAGCGCGAGCCAGAAGCTCAGCCCGGCTCCGGAGAGGATCGCGCTGGCATAGGCGCCGATGGCGTAGAAGCCGGCATGGCCGAAGGAGATCAGCCCGGTCAGCCCGAGGAGGACGTTGAGCCCCGTTCCGGCGACCGTGGTCAGGGCCACCAGGGCGATGACGAAGTGGCTGTAGCCGCCGGTCAGCCCCACCAGGGCCAGCCCCGCCAGGGTCAGGGCCAGGATCGTGAGAGGCATCGCGGCGGGGGCGCGCAGGCGGTGCATCGGCTCAGACCTTGTTGATGGCGGCGCGGCCGAGGAGCCCGTCGGGGCGCAGCGCCAGGGCCAGGATGATCACCGAGAAGACCACGAGCTGGGTGTAGGTGGAGCCGAGGGTCGCGGTGACGCCGGCCTCGACGAGGCCGTAGAGCAGGCCCGCCAGCACCACGCCGGTGGCCGAGCCGATGCCGCCCAGGATCGCCACGGCGAAGGCCTTGATCCCGAACAGCGCCCCCATCTCGGCCGAGACCGAGAACAGCGGCGCGATGAGGAGGCCGGCGGCCCCGGCCAGCAGCGCCGAGAGCGCGAAGGCGCAGGCCACCGTGCGCCGGACGTCGATGCCCATCAGCCGCGCGGCCTCGGCGTTCTGCGCCACCGCCAGGAGCACCCGGCCGAGGTCGGTGCGGCGGAACAGGGTCCGGATCGCCACCGCCACCGAGAGGCCGACCACCGGGATGAGGAGCTGGAGCGGATAGAGGCCGGTGCCGAGGATCTCCACCGGCTTCACCGCCAGGGACGAGGGCAGGCTGCGCGGCTCCTTGCCGAAGGTGAACAGCATCGCGTTGTCGAGGACGATGCCGCCCGCCACGGTGGCGAGGAGCCAGGCCTCCGAGCCCTTCTCGACGAAGGGCCGCACCAGCAGCCGCTCCACCGCGACCCCGAGGAGCGCGCAGCCGAGCAGCGCCCCGAGGATCGCCGCCGGCATCGGCCAGCCCAGCGTCACCGCCAGGGTGTAGCCCAGCACCGCCCCGAGGGTGACGGCGCTGCCCTGCGCGAAGTTCACCGTGCCCGAGACCGCGTAGGTGACGTGGAAGCCGAGCGCCACGAGCCCGTACATGCTGCCGAGGCCGAGGCCGGTGATGAGCGTTCCCGTGAGCATCGGCCCCGTCCCTTTAGTTCGTAACGGCGACGATCTCGCCGTTCTGGAAGCGGGTGAAGACGTAGTCCTGCGGCCCGAGGGCGTCGTGCTGGCCCGGCGCGAAGGGCGTGTCGTAGGTCTTGATCAGGCCCGGATAGGTCGCGACCTTGTAGAAGCCGTCCCGCACCTCCGGTCCCTTGGTCGAGCCGGCGGCCTGGATCGCCAGGGCGAGCAGGTGGGTGGCGTCGTAGGCGTTGGCGATGCCCACCGCCGGGGTGACGTCGGCCATCGTCTTGATCGCCGGATACTTCGCCTTGAGGGCGTCGAGGACCGCGAGGGCCTTCGGGCTGGTGTTGCCCGCGAAGGTGAAGGTCTGGATGAAGTGGACTCTTGCCGCGCTCGGCCCGGCGAGCTCGTCGAAGCGCCCGCCGGCCGGGCCCCAGTGCGAGACCACCGGCACGCTCCAGCCCATCCGGTCGAGGGACTTCACCACCTGGGCCGAGGGCCCGACATTGCCGACGAGGAACAGGGTGTCGGCGCCGGCCTCCCGCAGGCGGGTGAGCTGGGGCACCATGTCGAGGTCGGCGGCCTCGTACTTCTCGATGCCGGCGGCCGGCAGGTCGGCGGCCTTCAGCGCCGCGGTCAGGCCCTGCTGGTTCGACTCGCCCCAGGCGTTGTTGACCAGGATCATCCCGGGCTTCTTCGCGCGATGGGTCTTCACCGCGTAGGCGACCAGGGCCTCGTCCACCAGGGCGTCCACGGCCGAGACCCGGAAGGCGTAGTTGTCGGCCGCCCCGTTGCGGGTGATCCCGGTGCCGGCGGCCCAGGGCCCGAGGAAGGGCACCTTCATCTGGTTGGCGATGGGCACCAGCGCCATCGAGACCGGCGTGTCGAGGCCGCCGACCAGCGCCACCACGCCGACCCGCTGGATCAGCTCGCGGGCGGCGAGCACGCCCTTCGACGGGTTGGCCTCGTCGTCCCGCGCCACCAGCTCCAGAGGCCGCCCGAGCACGCCGCCGCGGGCGTTGACCTCGTCGATGGCGAGCCCGATGCCGCGGGAGATCGCCTCGCCGGATTTCGCCGACTGCCCGCTCAGCGCCGTGACGAGGCCGATCCGGATCGGCTCCGCGGCCCGGGCCGCGCCGGCGGCGGAGAGCCCGAGGACGAGGCAGGCGCCCAGAGCGCCGCAGGCCCCCAGGGCGAGGCGGCGGGTCAGGGGCGTCGATCGGCCGGACAGGGGTCGGCTGGACAGGGGTCGGCGGGGCATGGGGTCTCTCCGGCGGCTGCGTCTTGCCCCACCCCGCAACCCCCATGCCAGCCGCTTCGGCCTTGAATTTGCAAGGGGATTCTCGCCAGACCCCGCTCAGTGCCTGCGGATGCGCCAAAGTGCATACACTTGTTGCATGCACTTTGGCGGCGTTTGCGGCAGGGAGGGGCGTGTCCCCGGAGGCCCGACCATGACCGACACCACCGCCCGCGACGCGGCCAACGTCACCGCCTATCTCGAAGCCTCGATGGTGCCCGACCCCGAGCGGGCGGCGACCTACATGGCGCCGGGCATCACCATCGTGTTCACGGGCGGGCGCACCTTCGGGCATCCCCGCGAGGTCACGGCCTTCAACGCCGGGCGCTACGCCTGGGTGAAGAAGCGGATGGAGCGCCTCGACGTGGTGCCGGGGGACGGCGTCACCACGGTCTACAGCCTCGGCACGCTCTACGGCGCATGGCCGGACGGGACGCCGTTCGAGGGCAACCGCTACGTCGACCGCTTCACGGTGCGGGACGGCCTGATCGTGACCATGGAGGTCTGGAACGACAGCGCCGAGCGCCTCCTCAGCCGGCACGACCTGAACACCTGATCCGGGCTCCGCGTGATCGAAGCGGTGCCCGGATCGGCAAGCCGGCGCGGCGCGTGCGCGAAGCCCGTATCCGCCATCCCGAACGGATCAGACGGATTGGGTCCGCGGGACCCTCATCCGCCCACGGGCTCGATGTAGGGCGCGAGCAGGCGGCCGAGGTCGCGCTCGCGCGGCGGGGCGGCGACGATGCGCGCCCGCTCGGCCACCGCGTCGAGGTGGTGGTCCATCAGCGCCACGGCCCGCGCGGGGTCGCCCGCAATCAGGGCGGCGGCGAGGGCGCGGTGCTCAGCGACCCCGCATTCGGCGGAATGCGGCCGGCTGTAGAGCGAGAGCACCAGGGCGCAGCGGTAGCCGAGCTCGGCCACGTAGCGCTCCAGCACCGGGCTGCCGGTCATCCGGGCGAGCAGCAGGTGGAACTCGGTGGCGAGGCGGATCGAGGCGCCGTCGGCCCCGCCCTGCGCCGCCTCCTCCCGGGCGATGTGCGCGTGGAGCGCCGCCTGCTGCGCGGGCGTCAGCTGCCCGGCGAGGCGCGCGACCACAAGGCGCTCCAGGCTGATGCGCACGTCGAAGGTGTCGCGCGCCTCCGCCCAGCTCGGAGTCGCCACCACGGCGATGCGGTTGCGCCGCAGTTCCACCAGCCCCTCCCCCGCCAGTTGCCCGAGGGCCTGGCGGGCGATGGTACGGCTGACGCCGAAGCGCTCGCCCAGCGCATCTTCGGGCAGGCGGTCGCCGGGCATGATCGCCCGCTCGACGATCGCCCGGCGCAGGGAGCGGCAGATCGAGCCCACCCGGTCCCGGCTCTCCACCCGCGTCTCGTCGTCCTGCATGTCGCGTCGATCCATCCCGTGCCCGTCGCGGCTCCGGAAGCACGAGTGGGACCAGATCCGGCCCCCTGCCTCCGGCCGAGGGGCCGCGCGGGCGAGGGTCCGGGATGGACTCGACCGATCCGGGTCAGGCGCGGCGCGCATCCTGCGCCGCTGTGACCAGGGCGGCGGCGAGACAGCCGAGGCCGACGAGCAGGGCAGGGCCGAGGCGCTCGCCCAGCAGCAGGGCGGAGGACAGGAGGCCCACCGCCGGAACCCCGAGGGTGGCGTTCGCCATGGTGAAGCTGTCGATGCGCCGGCCGATCGTCGCGAAGATCACGAAGCAGAGCGACGTCGCCACAGGCCCGATGAAGACCAGGAGCCCGACGAGGCGTGGCGACCACGCGACGGCGAGCGGCCCCTCCACCGCGAAGGCGGCGACGGCGAGCGGGACCGCCGCCAGCAGCATCTGCCAGGGCGCGAGGTCGAGGGGATGCGCGCGCCAGCGGTGGCGGCGGACATGCAGGATGACCCCGGCCCAGCAGAGGGCGCAGACGAGCAGCAGGCCGTTGCCGAGGAGCACGTCGGGATCGGTCCAATCCATGCCCATCGGCGAGCAAACCACGGCGACGCCCACGAGGCCGAGCAGGATCGCGACGCCCTGCCGGCGCGACGGGCGCTCGCGCAGCACCAAGCCGGCGCCGAGCAGGACCCAGATCGGCGTCGTGTAGGCCAGCAGCGCCGCCCGGCCCGCATCGGTGTGGCGCATCGCGATCAGGCCGAGGGCCGTGAAGGCCATCATCTGCAGGAGCCCGACGCTGGCGAGCACCGGCCAGTCGGCCCGGGGCGGCCAGCGCAGGCGGCCGGCGAGGCCGAGGAGCCCGAACAGGACCGCCCCGGCGCTGGAAAAGCGCAGGGCCGCGAGCCAGAGGGGCGGCGCGGCGTCGAGGCAGAGCTTCATCGCCGGCCAGCTCAGGCCCCAGAGCAGCACCATCAGGCCGAGCCAGGCCCCCGTCGGAACCCGGATGCGGGGATGGGCCGGCGCCAAGGGTGGCGAGACCAAGGGTGGCGAGACCAAGGGTGGGGAGAAGGAATTGACCATGAGGGGGTCCGCGGACAGATCGCGGACGAGGCCGCGGCCCAGGATGTTTATGTCCCGCTCGACGGTATGTTCGTCCCGATTTTCCGGTTAGACCGGTACAATCGGCAAAACATGCCGCATTCATCCGGTTTGGGGACAGATCATGCCGCCGCGGTCGATCATGCTGGATGACGCCTCCCTGCGCATCCTCGAACGCCTGCAACGGGACAGCGAGATCAGCGTCGCCGAGCTGGCCCAGGAGGTCGGGCTCTCGACCTCGCCGTGCTGGCGCCGGGTCAACGACCTGAAGGCCAGCGGCGTCATCCAGCGCTCCGTCGCGGTGGCCGATCCGATCGCCCTCGGGCTGGCGGTCAACGTCTTCGTCCACGTCACGCTGGAGAAACAGACCCAGACCGCGCTCACGGCCTTCGACGCGGCGGTGCGCCACCGTCCCGAGGTGATGGAGTGCTACCTGATGAGCGGCGAGGCCGATTACATGCTGCGCGTCGTGGTGGAGGATCTGGGCCAGTTCCAGAAGCTCGTGCTCGATTACCTCACCCGAATTCCCGGCGTCGCGAGCATCCGCTCCAGCTTCGCCCTGGGACAGGTGAAGTACACGACCGCCCTGCCCCTCGGCCATCTTCGGCGCTGAGGGGCCCTCTGGCTGCGGAGCCTGCTCACGGAGCATCCGGAGTTGCGCACCAGCGTCCTGCGCAATCGGTCCATGGGGCCCGCCATCGACCCGATCCTGCAGGGCGCGGACGCGCCGCAGGGGCATTCCGCGTTCGACGAGGCCTTCCGGACGTTCCAGAACGGACGCCTCGACGACGTGATCGGTCACGCCGACATCGCGGCCTCCTCCGCCCGGGCGCTGGGCGAGCCCCGGCCCTGGATCGGGTGGCCCATGACCAAGAATCCGGCCCCGCGCTTCAGCCGGGTGTTGGGCGCGCGCACGCCCTGGGGGCGGGCCGTCATCGACCGGATCGACGCGATCCTGCCGGACGTCCGCGCGACGGAGGCGTTCCGGGAGATCGTCGAAGCGTGGTCCGCACCGGAGGACCGCGCCACGCTGCGGGCCGTCTCCGGTGCGTCCTTCCCGTCGAGCGCCTGGCCAGCACCGGTCTGCTCACCGGCCTCGACAACCGGCGGCGCCCCGACGGCGCGCTGGACGCCCCTGCCCGTCGTTGGCGCCCGGACCTGTTCCTGCGGGATCGCGGCCCTCCGGGCGGGCGAGTCCGGCGACAGGCTCGTGACCCGGGCCGATGCCGCGCTCTCCCGCCGAAAGCACAGGGGCCGGACCCCGGTCACCCCGGAGGGGGACGCGATTTTCGCCCGTGGCGCGGCTTGGGCCCCCGAGGCGTGGCGCGGTGCTGCGTCAGAGCGGGCGACGAACGGGCGAGGCCATGGCGCGTTGCCTCCCCACAGGTCCGCCCCCGGACACGGAGCCCCCCATGACCTTACGATCCGAAACACCCCCGTCCCCGGGCAACCTCGCGGTCGCGACGCCGCCCGAATCCGACCGGCCCACCACCGCCATGCTGAAGGCGGACATCGACAGCGGCCGGACCGGGGACAAGATCGCCCAGTACGACCCCGGCCTGTCGCAGCTCGGCACCGACGACGAGGCGGCCGGCAACGCCCCCTCGCATGCCCGCGTGGCGCTCGCCCGGAAGACCGAGGCCGCGCCGCCGAAGGCGCGGGAGGCCGCGAGGCAAGAGACCGGCGGCGGCTGGGTCATGCCGCTGTTCATCGGCCTCGCCGCCCTGGTGCCGGTGGTGGTCGGCGTGTCGCTCTTCGTCTTCCGCTGAAGGCGGAAACCGCCCTCAGGCCGTCCGGCCCCGCCGGCGGGCGACCTCGGCGAGGGCCGCGAGGTCCTTCTCGGCGTCGCCGTGGCCCATCGCCTCGATGAGGTTGTCGCGCAGCACGCTGGCGAAGGGCATCGGCACCCCGGCGGCCCCGGCCGCGGAGAGCGCCAGGCCGACATCCTTGGCGCCGAGCTTGAGGTTGAACCCCGGCGGCTCGTAGCGCCGGGCCGCGATGAGCGCGCCGTAGTTCTTGTAGACGGGGGAAGCGAACAGGGTGTTCGTCAGGAGGTCGAGGAGGTCGGCCCCCGTCACCCCGTGGCCCTCGGCCAGGGCGGACGCCTCGCCCATGGCCTCGATCGCCGCGATCAGCATGAAGTTGCCCGCGAGCTTGACCGCGTTGGCCCGGTGCGGCTCGGGCCCGAAGCCCCAGGTCCGGGCGCCCAGGGCGTCGAGGAGCGGCCCGGCCCGGTCGATGGCCGCCGGTTCGCCCGCCGCCACGATGTTCAGGGCGCCGGCCTCGGCGACGTCCGGACGTCCGAAGACCGGAGCGGCGATGTAGGGCACGCCGGCGCGGGCGTGGATGGCGGCGAGCTCCTGCGCCAGGGCCACCGAGATCGTGCTCATCGAGAGATGCAGGCCCGGGCGCGCGGCGCCGTCGAGGAGTCCCCCCTCCACGATCACCGCCCGCAGGGCCGCGTCGTCGGCCAGCATGGTGATGGCCGCATCCCCGGCGAAAGCCTCGGCGGCGCTCGCCACCGGGACCACCCCGTCGAGCCCGTCGGCCGCGCCGGCCGAGCGGTTCCAGACCCGGACCCTGTGCCCGGCCCGGACCAGGCTCGCCGCCATGCCGCGGCCCATCCGTCCGAGGCCGATCACGCCGACATCCATGCGCACGCTCATGTCGTCTCTCCCGTCGTGGTGGCCCGGCGCTCAGTGGCCGTCGAGGAATTCGAGAGTCAGGCTGTTGAACTGGTCCGTCGCCTCCATGTGGACGAGGTGCCCGATGCCGGGCAGCACCACGGCGCGGCCGTTCGGCATCCGGCCGGCCAGCGTCCGCGCGTGCTCGGCATTGCGCCCCATCCCGGCCCGGAGGGCTTCCGGCGCGAAGGGCTTGCCGGGGGCGTTGTGGTCGTTCTCGCCCATGATGAAGAGGGTCGGGACCGGGAGCAGCGGGATCTCGTGCACCACCGGCTGCCCCCAGATCGCCTGGTAGGCATTGACGAAGGACTGCAGCCAGCGCGGATACTCGCCCGAGCCCTTCACCCGCTCGCGCAGCGCCACGAAGGGTTCGATGGCGGAGGCCGGCAGCGACAGGGCGTAGTTCGTCATCAGCTGGCGGCGGTAGGACTCCGCCGTGGCGTCGCCCTCCAGGCGCAGCAGGGTGGCGTCGGAGACCGGCGGCACCGTGAACCGGTAATCCTCCAGGCCGATCGGCGCTTCGAGGACGAGGCTGTTGACCCGGGTCGGGGCATTGCGCGCGAGGCGCACCGCCAGCATCCCCCCCATGGAATGGGCCACCACGTCGACCCGGGCCAGGCCGAGGGAGTCGAGCAGCGCCACGGTGTCGGCCGCCATGGCGTCGAAGGTGTAGGGCCCCACGGGCTTGGCCGACTTGCCGAAGCCGAGCTGGTCCGGGGCCAGCACCCGGTAGCCCGCGCGGGTCAGGGCCTGGATCACCGGCTGCCAGTAGCTCGACGGGAAGTTGCGCCCATGCAGCAGCAGGACGGTCCGGCCGTTGGCCTGTCCCTCCGCGGGCACGTCCATGTAGGCGAGGCGCTGGCGCTCGCCGTCGCGCATCCGCTCGAGATAGAAGACCGGGTACGGGTAGGCGAAGCCCTCCAGGGCGATGCCGAGGGGCGCCGTGTCGTTGGCGGTCGGCTGGGCGGCGGCGGGCGCCACGGACAGCAGGGCCGCCAGCAGCAGGGCGGAGAGTTTGAGGAGCGCGTCCATGTGGGGTCCCGGCAACGGCGCGCAATCCTACGCACCGGGCTGACATAGCGCAGGTTCCGCACCAGCGTCGCCCGATCCCGGTGACAAACGACACGCCGCGTTTCCCCGGCCCTTGCGGTTTCCGGCCCGGCGTCCCAGGGCTCGGCCATGACCACCGACGTTCCCGGCCCGGATCCGCGCGGCCGACCTTCCTCCCCGGACCGGACGACGTCCCGGGATCAGGATCCCTCCCAGGGTCAAGATCTCCCGCACCAGGATCTCCCGCCCCGGACACCGCCCGAGCCCGGACTGGACGGCATTCCGGTGCGCGAACGCATGCTGGCGCTCCTCGCGATCAGCCTTGCCATGACCATGGCGGTCCTCGACGGCGCCATCGTCAACGTCGCCCTGCCGGTGATGGCCAAGGACCTCGGGGTCGAGCCCTCCGCGGCGATCTTCGTGACCAACAGCTTCCAGATCGCGGTGACGGCCGCCCTGCTGCCCCTGGCCGCCCTGGGCGACATCCTGGGCTATCGCCGGATCTACCTCGCCGGTCTCGCCGTGTTCACGGCGGCGTCCGTCGCCTGCGCCTTCGCCCCCAGCTTCGAAGCCCTGGTGGCCGCGCGGATCGCGCAGGGGCTCGGGGCGGCCGGCATCATGAGCGTGAACACCGCCCTGGTGCGCTTCATCTACCCGCAGCGGATGATCGGGCGCGGCGTCGGCAACATCGCCCTGGTGGTGGCCATGGCCTCCGCCGCCGGTCCGACGGTGGCGGCCGCCATCCTGTCGGTGGCGAGCTGGCCCTGGCTGTTCCTGGTCAACCTGCCGGTGGGGCTGATCGCCCTGACGGTGGGGGCCCGCACCCTCCCGGCGACGCCCCGGAACGGCGGGCGCTTCGACCTCCGCAGCGCCCTCCTCAACGCCGTGACCTTCGGGCTCCTCATCATCGGGGTCGACGGCCTCGGCGACCCGGCGACCCGGGGCGTGGCGCTGGCCGAGATCGGGGCGGCCCTGGCGATCGGCGCGGTGTTCGTCCGGACCCAGACCCGGCTGGCGCGCCCGCTCCTGCCCGTCGACCTCCTGCGGATCCCCGCCTTCGCCCTGTCGATGGCGAGCTCGGTCGCCTCCTTCGCGGCCCAGATGATGGCCTACGTCGCCCTGCCCTTCTACTTCCAGGACGTGCTGCACCTCTCCGAGACCCAGACCGGCTTCCTGATGACGCCGTGGCCCCTGGCCATCGCCCTGATGGCCCCGATCTCGGGGCGCCTCGCCGACCGCTACGCCCCGGGGCTGCTCGGCGGCCTCGGCCTCGCCCTGATGGCCACCGGCCTGACGGCGACGGCCCTCCTCCCCGCGGGCGCGTCGCATCCCGACATCGCCTGGCGCCTGACCCTGTGCGGCCTCGGCTTCGGGTTGTTCCAGTCGCCCAACAACAAGGTCATCATCACCAGCGCCCCGCGGGACCGCAGCGGCGGGGCGAGCGGGATGCAGTCCACCGCCCGCCTCACCGGACAATCCTTCGGCGCGGCCCTGGTGGCGGTGATCTTCGGCCTGCACCAGGGCGGCCCGCCGGCCGGGCCGGTGACCGCGACCCTGTGGTGCGCCGTCGCGCTGGCGAGCCTCGGGGCGGTGACCAGCGTCCTGCGGCGCCAGCCCCGCGCCTGACGCATCCGCCGCGATCGCACCAGGGCCCGACCTGCGCGTTGACCCGGATCAGTGCCTCTCCGAAGGACGATCCCATGAACCTCGACCTGTCCGGCAAGCGCGCCCTCGTCAGCGGCTCCACCAGCGGCATCGGCTACGCCATCGCCAAGGCCCTGGGCGAACTCGGCGCCAACGTGGCGATCAACGGGCGGACGCAGGACCGCGTCCGCGACGCCGTCGACCGCCTGAAGCGCGAGACCGGCCGTGCCGGCTTCATCGGGGCGCCCGGGGACGTCGCCAGTCCGGACGGGGCGGCCCGCGTGGTCGCCGGCCTGCCGGACGTCGACATCCTGGTGAACAACACCGGCATCTTCGAGCCGAAGCCGTTCTTCGAGATCCCGGACGAGGACTGGCAGCGGTTCTTCGAGACCAACGTGATGAGCGGCGTGCGCCTGGCGCGGGCCTACACCCCCGGCATGGTCGCGCGCGGCTGGGGCCGGGTGGTCTTCATCTCCAGCGAATCCGGCGTGAACATCCCGGTGGAGATGGTCCATTACGGGATGACGAAGACCGCCCAGCTCGCCGTGGCCCGGGGGCTCGCCGAGACCGTGTCGGGCAGCGGCGTCACCGTGAACAGCGTGCTGCCGGGGCCGACCCTGTCCGAGGGGGTCGCCGATTTCATGAAGAGCATGGCGCAGGGGCAGGACGGCGGAACCGGGGGCGCCGTCGACCTCGACGCCGCCGGCCGCGCCTTCGTGGCCGAGCACCGCCCGACCTCGCTGATCGGCCGCCTCGCCACCGTCGAGGAGGTCGCCAGCATGGTCGCCTACATCTGCAGCCCGGCCGCCAGCGCCACCAGCGGGGCGGCGCTGCGCGTCGATGGCGGCGTGGTGCGCAGCATCGTGTGAGGACGCGCCGCCCCGACGCGTTGCGGCCGGTCCGGTAAGGATTTCGCAACCTCTGCCGCCGACCCTGGCCCGAACGCACGGGAGGGCGGCCGATGGGGGATTATGCGCTGGAAGGTCCGCGCTGGGGAACGGGCGCGGCAGGCACGGGCGGCGGCACCGTCACCTGGGCCGTCGACGGCACGATCCCCACCGGCTTCGTGAGCCTCCTCCAGGCCGCCTTCGCCACCTGGGCCGCCGCCGCCGACATCGCCTTCCAGCAGGTGGCCGCGACGGCCAACGCCCAGATCGACTTCACCCTCGGGGGGATCGACGGGCTCGGCAAGACCCTGGGCTACGCCACCTATTCCTACAGCGGCCAGCGCATGCAGTCCGCGGAGGTGACCTTCGACAGCGGCGAGGGCTGGCACGCCTCCGGCGCCCGCATCGTCGGCACCCAGAACGTGGATTTCTCCCTGGTGGCGCTGCACGAGATCGGCCACGCGCTCGGCCTCGACCATTACGACGCCAAGCCCGAGGTGATGAACGCCATCCTCGACAGGGGCATCACGACCCTGGCGGCCGGCGACATCGCCGGGATCCAGGCCCTGTACGGTGCGCCGCCCGCCCCGGTGGTGGCCGCGGCGGCACAGACGAGCCCGGTCGCCGGCACCGCCGTCACGGCGGTCTATCGGTTCTACGACACCCATACGGGGGATCACTTCTACACCACGAGCACGGCCGAGAAGGCGCAGATCGAAAAGACGCTGCCGTGGTTCACCTACGAGGGCACCCCGTGGGCGGCCCCGGCCCAGGGCGCCGACACGGTGGACGTGTTCCGGTTCTTCGACACGGCCTCGAACGCCCACTTCTTCACGACGAGCGTCGCCGAGCGGGACCAGGTCCTCAAGACGGCGCCGACCTACACGTACGAGGGCGTGGCCTTCGAGGCCTACGCGGATGCGGGCGCCCCCGGCGGCCTGACCCTGGAGCGCTTCTACAACACCCAGACCGGCCAGCATCACTTCGCCGGCAGTGCCGAGGAAGCCAACGGCATCAACCACGGCGCCGCCGGTCCGGGCTGGGTCGACGAGGGCAAGGCCTTCACCGTCCACCTGCCCACCGATGCGATGATCTTCGCCTAGGCGGCGGGCCCGGCTATCCGCCTGACGGCTGGGCCGGCGCGCCTCGGGATCGGCTACTCGGCCTCGGCCTCGAACATCTCGTCGAAGGAGTAGCCCGAGCCGCGGACCGTGCGGATCGGGTCGCTCTGGCGCGGGCGGTTCAGGGCCTTGCGCAGGCGCCCGACATGGACGTCGACCGTGCGCTCGTCGATGTAGACGTCGTGGCCCCAGACGCCGTCGAGGAGCTGCTCGCGCGAGAACACCCGGCCGGGGCTCTGCATCAGGAATTCGAGGAGCTTGAACTCGGTCGGCCCGAGATGGATCTCGCGGCCTTCCCGGCGGATGCGGTGGCTGACCCGGTCGAGCTCGATGTCGCCGGCCACCAGCAGGTTGGCGACGTGGGCCGGCTTGGCCCGGCGCAGCAGGGCGCGGACCCGGGCGAGGAGCTCCGGCACCGAGAACGGCTTCACGATGTAGTCGTCGGCGCCCGTTCCGAGGCCCCGGATGCGGTCGCCCTCCTCGCCCCGCGCCGTGAGCATGATGACCGGCAGCCGCTCGGTCTCGCGCCGGGCGCGGATGCGGCGGCAGAGCTCGATCCCCGACAGGGCCGGCAGCATCCAGTCGAGCAGGACGAGGTCGGGCACCTGCTCCTGCAGGCGCAGGTCCGCCTCGTCGCCGCGGGCGGCCGAGTCGACGATGAACCCCTCGGCCTCGAGGTTGTAGCGGAGGAGGAGGGTCAGGGCCTCCTCGTCCTCGACGATCAGGATACGCGTACTCATCGTGCGCTTTCGATCAGACCGGCACGGGGGTCAGGCCGCGCCGGGCATGTCCACGGTGGCGTAGTTGGACGCGTCGTTCTTCGGGCGCTCGCGCTCGGCCAGGAGGTTCTCGCCGGTGACGAGGTAGTGGATCGTCTCGGCGATGTTGGTGGTGTGGTCGCCGATGCGCTCGATGTTCTTGGCCACGAACAGGAGATGCGTGCAGAACGAGATGTTGCGCGGGTCCTCCATCATGTAGGTCAGGAGCTCGCGGAACAGGGAATTGTAGAGGGCATCGATGGCGTCGTCGCGCTCCCAGACGTCGAGGGCCGCCTTGGTGTCGCGGCTGGCATAGGCGTCGAGGACGTCCTTGAGCTGCTCCTGCACCAGGTCGCTCATGTGCTGGACGCCGATGACGATCTTCTGCGGCTGGATCTGGTCGGCGATCGCCACGACGCGCTTGGCGACGTTCTTGGCGAGGTCGCCGATGCGTTCGAGATCGTTCGACACGCGGATCGCCGTCACGGTCTCGCGCAGGTCGATGGCCAGGGGCTGGCGCCGGGCGATGAGCAGGATCGCCCGCTCCTCGATCTCGCGCTGGAGGGTGTCGAGGCGGGCGTCGGCGGCGATCACCGCCTGGGCCAGGGGCGCGTCCCGGCGCACCAGGGCCTCGCCGGCCTCGGTCATCATCTTCTCGGCGATGCCGCCCATCTCGGAGATCGAGCGGCGCAGGTCCTCGAGGTCCGTATCGTAGGATTTGACGATGTGGTCGGGCATGGGGTTCGCTCCTCGATCGGGCCCGCCTGTCGGGGCCCGCCCTGGCGGTGATGGGGGACGCGGGCCGAGACCGGCCGGCGGAGGATCAGCCGAAGCGGCCGGTGATGTAGTCCTGCGTCTGGCGCTTTTCCGGATTCATGAAGATGCGCGTGGTGGGCCCGAACTCCACCAGTTCGCCGAGATACATGAAGGCGGTGAACTGCGAGATGCGCGCCGCCTGCTGCATGTTGTGCGTGACGATGACGATGGTGAATTCCGAACGCAGCTGCTCGATCAGCTCCTCGATGCGGCCCGTCGAGATCGGGTCGAGGGCCGAGGTCGGCTCGTCGAACAGGATCACCTCGGGGCGCTGGGCCACCGTGCGGGCGATGCAGAGGCGCTGCTGCTGGCCGCCCGAGAGGCCCATGCCGGATTGCCTGAGCTTGTCCTTCACCTCGTCCCAGAGGGCGGCCTTGCGCAGGGATTCCTCGACGCGCATGTCGAGGTCGGCCTTGGGCAGCTTCTCGTAGAGGCGCAGGCCGAAGGCGACGTTGTCGTAGATCGACATCGGGAACGGGGTCGGCTTCTGGAATACCATGCCGATGCGCGAGCGCAGCTCGTTCAGGTCGACCCCGGAATCCAGGACGTTCTGGCCGTCGAGGAGGATCTCCCCTTCCGCGCGCTGGTCCGGATACAGGCTGTAGATCCGGTTGAAGGTGCGCAGCAGGGTGGACTTCCCGCAGCCCGACGGGCCGATCAGCGCCGTGACCTGGCGGTCGTGGAAGTTGAGGTTGACCGACTTCAGGCCGTGGAAGCTGCCGTAGTAGAAATTCAGGTCCTTGACGGCGATGCGGACCGGTGAGGACTCGTCGGCCTTGTGGCGTCCGGTGAGCTGCGCGGACGTGATCCCGGGGGCGGCGTTCATCGGTTCAAGATCCTATCGGGCGAAGCGGCGGGGACAGGCGGCGCGCGGGTGGTCAGCGCGACCGCTCGGTCTTGATGACGAAGCGGGCCACGATCGACAGGGCGAGGATCGTGACGGTGATGAGGAGGGCGCCGGCCCAGGCGAGCTGCTGCCAGTTCGGATAGGGCGAGAGGGCGAACTGGTAGATCATCACGGGCAGGTTCGGCACGCCGCCCATCAGGTTGGGGGCGAACCAGCTGTTGTTGTTGAGCGCGGTGAAGAGCAGCGGCGCGGTCTCGCCGGCGATGCGGGCCAGGGCCAGGATGATGCCGGTGACGATGCCGGCGCTGGCGCCGCGCCAGGTGATGCTCCGGATGACGATGGAGGGCGGGGCGCCCAGCGCGGCGCCGGCCTCGCGCAGGGTCGAGGGCACGAGGCGCAGCATGTCCTCGGTGGTGCGCACGATCACCGGGGTGGCGATGATGGCCAGCGCCACCGCGCCGGCCCAGCCGGAATAGGAGCCCATGGGGCGCACCATCAGCGTGTAGACGAACAGGCCTATGAGGATCGAGGGCGCCGAGAGCAGGATGTCGTTGAGGAAGCGGATGACGTCGGCGATCTTCGAGTTGCGGCCGTACTCGGCCAGGAACGTCCCCGCCATCACGCCGACGGGCGTCGCCACCAGGATGGCCAGGAGGGTCATCACCAGGCTGCCGAGGATCGCGTTGGCGATGCCGCCGCCCTCGGAACCGGGCCCCGGCGTCGGGGCGGTGAAGAGGGTCGGCGAGACGCCCTTGATGCCCTCGACCACCAGCATGAACAGGATCGAGCCGAGCACGACGATGCCCACCAGCGTGGCGATCGTGCTCGCCAGGATCAGGATCCGGTCGGCGACCCGGCGGCCGGGCCGGACCCGGCTGATCCGGGCCGGGGCGGCGGTGGTGAGGGGGTTCGCGGCGTCCATGATGCGGCTCCTGACGACTCGGTGAGGCTGGCCTCAGGCGACCTTCGCGCGGCGGGTGAGGAGGCGCGCGACGATCAGGACGAAGAAGGTGATGACGAAGAGGATGCAGCCGAGGGCCATCAGGGCGTTCAGCTGCATGCCGTCGGCCTCGTTGAACTCGTTGGCGATGCGCGAGGCGATGGTGGAGCCCGGGTCGAAGACCGAGCCCGAGAGGCGGTTGGCGTTGCCGATGACGAAGGTCACCGCCATGGTCTCGCCGAGCGCCCGGCCGAGGCCCAGCATGATGGCCCCGATGATGGAGACCGAGGCCTGGGGCACCAGCACGTGGCGCACCACCTCCCAGGTGGTGCAGCCGATGCCGTAGGCGCTCTCCCGCAGCACCGTCGGGATCTGGTCGAGCATGTCGCGGGTGATCGAGGCCACGAAGGGCACGATCATGATGGCCAGGATGATGCCCGCGGTGAGGATGCCGACGCCCGAGGGGACGCGGGCATAGAACAGGGTGCCGACGATCGGCATGCCCTCGACGAGGTTCGACACCGGCACCTGCACGAAGCGGGCGAAGAGCGGGGCGAACACGAACAGGCCCCACATGCCGTAGATGATGCTCGGCACCGAGGCGAGGAGCTCGATGGTCATCGAGACGGGCTTGCGGGCCCAGCCGGGGCAGAGCTGCGTCAGGTAGACGGCGATGCCGAGCGAGAGCGGCACGCCGATCAGCAGGGCGAGGACGGCCGAGGCCAGGGTCCCGACGATGGCCACGAGGCCGCCGTACTGCTCCTGCCCGATGTTCCAGACGCTGGAGGTGATGAAGCCGAGGCCGAATTCCTGGAAGGCCGGCCAGGCGCCGTACGCGATGGAGGCCAGGATGCCGGCCAGAAACAGGAGCACCAGGATCGCCGCGCCGTAGGAGGCAGCGCGGAACAGGCTGTCGCCGAGGCCGCCGGGCGTCTTGCGGGCCGCGGCGCGGCCCCGCGTCAGGGCGATCTGGTCAGTCAAGGCGGCCATCCGAATGTCTTCTCTTCACCGGGCGGCGTCCTACCCTGCGCCGGTCGTCGGCGCGAGGGGGGATCACCGGATCGTTGCCAAGGGGTGGCGATAGGGGGTGGCGAAGGGGGAGCCCGGCATCGCGACGCCGGGCCCGTCGGTCGCGGTCACGGGGGCACGGCGGCTCGCCCCCTGGCCCCGCGGGCGGAGCGCCCGCGAGGTTCGGCTTCCCGGGTGAGGACGGGCCTACATGTTGAAGACGGGTTTGCCGTCCTTGCCCTTGATCTCCTTCCACGCGTCGTGGATCTGGCTGACGACGGTGTCGGGCAGCGGCACGTAGTCGAGGTCGACGGCGAGCTTGTCACCGTTCTTGTAGGCCCAGTCGAAGAACTTCAGCACTTCGGCGGTGCGGGCCGCGTCGGCCGGATCCTTGTGGACCAGGATGAAGGTGGCGGCGGTGATCGGCCAGGCGCCCTCGCCGCCCTCGTTGGTCAGCGAGATGCCGAAGCCGGGGGCGGCTTTCCAGTCGGCGCTGGCGGCGGCGGCCTGGAAGGCCTTGTCGTCGGGCTGCGGGAACTTGCCGGCCTTGTTCTGGATCAGGGCGTAGCTCAGCTTGTTCTGCTTGGCGTAGGCCGACTCGACGTAGCCGATGGCGTTCGGGACCTGCTTGACGGTGGCGGTGACGCCCTCGTTGCCCTTGCCGCCCTGGCCCACCGGCCAGCTGATCGTGGTGGCCGCGCCGTACTCCTTCTTCCAGGGCTCGGAGACCTGGGAGAGGTAGGTGGTGAAGATGTTGGTCGTGCCCGAGGCATCGGACCGGTAGACCGGGGTGATGTTGGCGTCGGGGAGCTTCAGCCCCTCGTTCAGCTTGGCGATCTTGGAGTCCGACCACTTGGCGATCTTGCCGGCGTAGATCTCGGCGATGACCTCCCCGGTGAGCTTCAGCTTGCCCGGCTCGACACCCGGGATATTCACCACGGTGACCACGCCGCCCATGACGGTCGGGAACTGGACGAGGCCGTCCTTCTCCAGGGCGGGGCCCTTCAGCGGCGCGTCGGTGGCGCCGAAATCGACGGTCTTGGCCTGGATCTGCTTGATGCCGCCGCCCGAGCCGATGGACTGGTAGTTCAGTCCGAGGCCGCTCTCCTTGCGATAGGCTTCGGCCCACTTGGAGTAGACCGGGAACGGGAAGGTGGCGCCGGCGCCGGTGATCTCGGCCGCCTGAGCGGGGGCGAGAGTGGCGAGGCCGAGGCCCACGAGGGCGGCGAGGGTCGTGAATTTCATCTGTGGTCTCCTTGAGGAGCGCGCATCGGCCCGGGCGCGGCGCCCGTGAGCCGTTGTGCACCGCGCCATACGGTCGGTTGGGCTAAGGCGGTATGACGATTGCGCGACAGTTCGATGACACGGGCCCCGGACAGGGGCGGACCGGCCGCGGCCGACGCGCTTTTCCGGGGAGGACGGGCCGGCGCTCGGTCCGCGCCGCCGCCTTGAATCGGGATTCGCGGGAGGCTATCGCCGGGGCCGAGGGCGAGTCGCTGCCGGTCGAGGCCTCGACCGGAACGGCGCGCCGCCGGGTGCGGACGTGCGGCGCCCGATTCCCGACCGTGCCTCGAGGGATGCGCCATGACCGAGATCCGCCCGCGCCGCAGCGTCCTGGCCATGCCGGGGTCGAATCAGCGCCTGCTCGTGAAGGCCCGCACCCTCCCCACCGACGTGGTGATGATCGACCTCGAGGACGGGGTGGCCCCCGAGACCCGCGCCGCGACGCGCGAGGCCGTGGCCCGCGCCGTGGCCGAGGGCGGCTTCGGCCCGCGCGAGGTGGTGGTGCGGATCAACGCCCTCGACACGCCCGACGGCGCGGACGACCTCGCCGCCATCGCGCCGGCCGGGCCGGACGCGATCGTGGTGCCGAAGGTGACGGGGGCCGACGCCCTGGTGGCGGTGGGCTCGCGCCTGCGCCGCCTCGGCGCCCCGGACCGGACCCGGACCTGGGCCATGATCGAGAGCCCGATGGCGATCCTGCACCTCGCCGAGATCGCCAGCTCGGCTCGGGACGTCGACACCCGGCTCGCCTGCCTCATGGTGGGGCCGAACGATCTGGCCAAGGCCAGCCGGCTGCGCCTCGGCGTGCCGGGCCGCCCCGCCCTGATGCCCTGGCTGATGAGCGTGATCGCGGCCGCGCGCGCCTACGAGATCGACGTCATCGACGGCATCTACAACGCGTTTCGCGATGCGCCCGGTTTCGCGGCCGAGTGCGCACAGGGCCGCGATTGCGGCTTCGACGGCAAGATGCTGATCCATCCCGACCAGATCGCCCCGGCCAACGCCGCCTTCGGCCCCGACGAGGCCGAGATCGCCTGGGCCCGGCGCATCCTCGCCGCCTTCGCCGAACCGGAGAACCGCACCCGCGGCGTCATCGGCCTCGACGGCCAGATGGTGGAGCGCCTGCACGCGGCCGAAGCCGCCCGCACCGTGGCCCTGGCCGACGCCATCGCGGCCCGGACGGCGTGAGCGCGGCCCTCGCCGTCGAGATCCGCCTCCTGGACGGCCGCCTCTCCGGCTGGGGCTTCCCGCGCTGGGGTTCGGCGGCCGCCGCGGGCCTCGACCTGCATGCCTGCCTCGACGCGCCGCTGGCGCTGGCGCCCCAGGGGCCGCCGGCCCTGATTCCGGCGGGCTTCAGCCTGGCCATCGGCGACCCGGGCTGGTGCGGCCTCGTCTTTCCGCGCTCCGGCCTCGGCCATCGCGAGGGCCTCGTCCTCGGCAACGGCACCGGCGTGATCGACGCCGATTACGAGGGGCCGCTGATGATCTCGGCCTGGAACCGCAATCCCGGCGGGACCGACCTGCGCATCGAGCCCGGCGACCGCATCGCCCAGCTCGTCTTCACCCGCGTGACCCGGCCGGCGCTCACGCTCCGCGACGCCTCGGACGCGGTGCCGCCCTCCGGGGAGGCCGGTGCGCGGGGCACCGGCGGGTTCGGTTCGACCGGGCGGCGCTAGGGCGCGCGCCTCAGACGATGCCGCTGCCCGCGAAGGGCCAGGGCCGGCCGAGTTCAGCGGCGACCTTCGCGGGCTCGTGGCCGACCGCGGCGACGGCGGCCTCGACGTCCTCGCGCGGCACCTCGAAGCGGCGGGCCCAGTAGGCCAGGGTCCAGGGCTCCGAGACGTTGACGGTGGCGGGCTCGTGGTCGTTGTCGGGGGTCGCGCTGCTGCTCATGGCGTGTCTCGCTGCTGTATCGGGTTCCTCCCTAACGCGCGGCCGGGCCGCCGGTGCGTTTTCGCGCGCACCGTCCATCAGGCCCCGCCCCTCCAGCCCCTCCCATCCAGCCCCGCGCAAGCCATCCTGCGTAGGTCCACTGCACCGGATTCTCCATCCCTATCGGAGGCGTTGAGCCTTGGGCGTTCTGATCGGCCTCGTCATCGCAATCGGCTGCATGCTCGGCGGCTTCGTCGCCATGGGCGGCCACCTCGTCGTGCTCTGGCAGCCCTGGGAGTTCGTCATCATCGGCGGCATGGGCGCCGGCACCTTCGTCATGGCCAACCCGATGAAGACGGTGGTCGATACGGGCAAGGCCAGCCTCGACGCGCTCACGGGCAAGGTGCCCAAGCGCAAGGACTACCTCGCGCTCCTCGGCCTGATGCACGCCCTGATCCGCGAGCTGAAGACCAAGCCCCGCAACGAGGTCGAGCCGCATCTCGACGACCCGGCCAATTCCGAGATCTTCAAGGCCTACCCGGACGTGGCCAAGAACGCCGACCTCGTGCTGTTCATCTGCGACTATGCCCGCCTGATCCTGATCGGCAACGCCCGCGCCCACGAGATCGAGGCGCTGATGGACGAGGAGATCAGCGGCTACCGCAAGGACCGCCTCAAGCCCTACGGCGCCGTGACCACGGTGGCCGAGGCGATGCCGGCGCTGGGCATCGTGGCGGCGGTGCTCGGCATCGTCAAGGCGATGGGCGCCCTCGACCAGTCGCCGCAGATCCTCGGCGGCCTCATCGGCGCCGCACTCGTGGGGACATTCTTCGGGGTGTTCATGTCCTACGGCGTGCTGGCCCCCTTCGCGATCAAGATCAAGACCATCCGCGAGAAGCAGAACCACGTCTACATCATCGTGAAGCAGAGCCTGATCGCCCACATGAGCGGAGCGGTGCCGCAGATCGCCGTCGAGCACGGGCGCAAGGGCATCTCGCTCGGCGATCGTCCCACCATCGACGAGGTCGAGAACGCCACCGTCACCGGCGGCGCCCAGCGGGAGGCCGCCTGAGCATGGACGGCCCCACCGGGAACGCCACCGACATCCGCGCCCGCCTGATCGAGGCCGGGGGCCTGTCCCTCGACCGCATGCCGATGCTGAACGTGGTGTTCGACCGGCTCACCTCGGGCTGCTCGGACAACCTGAAGCCCCTCGTCGCCTCGCCGGTCTACTTCGCCTTCAGCGGCTTCGCGAGCGGCCGCTTCGGCGAGATGCTCGACGCCTACGAGAACAACGCGGTGGCGGGCATCTTCCACGCCCCCGAATGGGACAGCCACATCCTCATCGGCCTCGACCGGGACTTCCTCTTCACCATGGTGGAGGCCCTGTTCGGCAGCGACGGGGCCGAGCCGCCGGTGGAGGACGAGCGCGCCTTCTCCAGCCTCGAGATCCGGCTCGCCCAGACCATCCTGGAACAGGTCGGCCGCGCGCTCGAATCGTCGTTCTCCCTGGTCTCCGCGACGCCGTTCCGCCTGGAGCGGACCGAGACCCGGATGGAGTTCGCCGTGATCGGGGGGCGCAACAACAAGGCGGTGGAGGCCAAGTTCACCATCCAGGCGCTCAACCGCGGCGGCGAGATGTTCCTCATCCTGCCCCAATCGGTCATCAACCCGATGCGGCCCGCCCTGTCCAAGGTGCTCACCGGCGACACGGCCGCCCGCGACCCGAAATGGACGCAGCAGATCGCCGCCGAGGTGCAGAAGGCGGAAGTCACCCTCCGGGCGGTGCTCGAGGAGCGCCTGCTGACGCTGGGCGAGATCGCCGACCTCAAGGTCGGCCAGATCATCGGCCTCGACGCCACGCCCTCGACCCGGGTGAAGCTCGAGGGCAACGACCGCCCGCTGTTCTGGTGCCACATGGGCCAGGCGCAGGGCTCCTACGTGCTGCGGGTCGACGAGGCCATCGCACAGGACAAGGAAGGCACACCCGATGACACCGTGGGTTGACACCATTCTCCTCGTGGCCCTCGTGGCGACGAGTGCCTGCGTGGTGCCGATGTACCTCAAGCTGAAGCGCCTCGACCGGACCCAGGCCGAGTACGGCCGCATCCTGACGCAGTCGGGCCAGGCCCTCGCCCAGGCGGGCGACGCGGTCCGCAACTTCAGCACCGAGGGACGCGAGATCCTGGAGGCCCTCGACCAGCGCATCGGCGAGGCGCGCCAGACCCTCGCCGAATTAGAGGCGAGCCGACGCGATCTTGCGGCCACACGCGCCCCCCAACTCGGCTGAGGCCGGCCGATCCGCTTGCGCCCCGGCCGCGTTTCCCCGATCCTTTCCCTTCCGCTGCCAGACGACTCTTCCCCTGACGTTCGATTGCAGCCCCTGACGAGCGGACGATGAGCAACAGCCCCTTCGACGATGCGGACCTCGCGTCCACCGGCACCGCCCCGGTCTTTCCGACCGTCTCGCCCAGCGTCGCGCCCGAGGGGTCGGCGGCCGGCGACGCGCGGATCGGCGATGGCCGCAACCTCGATTCGATCCTGCGCATCCCGGTGCTGATCCAGGTGGTCCTCGGCTCGGCGACGATGCCGGTGGCCAACCTGATGAAGCTCGGGCGCGGCGCCATCGTGCCCCTCGACCACCGGGTCGGAGAGCCCGTGGACGTCACGGTCAACGGCCGCGTCGTCGCCCGGGGCGAGATCGTCGTGGTCGAGGAGGACAATTCCCGCTTCGGGGTCTCCCTCACCGAGATCGTCGGCCCGGCCGATGCCGGCCAGAACGGCTGAGGGCGAACCCGTGGCGAGCGTGCCGATCCCCCACCGGACGCAGGGCGTCCACCGGCACCTCAACCCCGTGGACGAGGTCGCGGCGCTGCTGCTCGCCATGGGCAAGCCGGCGGCCGGTCGCCTGCTGAAGTACTTCGATCCCGAGGAGATCCGGCGCATCACGCGCTCGGCGACGCAGCTCGGCACCGTCAGCGCCCACCAGCTCGACGACATCGTGGAGATGTTCTCGCACGAATTCGCCGCCGACGGGCGCCTCGTCGGCACCGCGTCGGAGGTGGAGAAGCTCCTCACCGGCCTGCTCCCCGCCGACCAGGTGGCCGAGATCCTGGCCGACGTCCGGGGGGACGCCACGCGCTCGGTCTGGGAGCGCCTGACCACGGTCTCCGAGGGCGTGATCGCGAGCTACCTGATCAAGGAGCATCCCCAGACCGCGGCCCTGGTGCTGTCCCGCCTGAAGCCCGCGGCGGCCGCCAAGGTGATGGCCCACCTGCCCCAGCCCACCCGCAACACGGTGATGCGGCGGATGCTGAGCTTCAAGCCGGTCTGCGACGCGGTGATCGCCACCGTCGAGCGCGCCCTGCACGAGGACCTCCTCGCCAGCGGCGCCCGCAACGGCGGGGCCGACACCCACGCGAAGATGGCCGACATCATCAACAAGATGGAGCGGACCCAGATCGACGAGGTGCTCACCAGCCTGTCCGAGTCGCGCCCGAAATCCGTGGAGATCCTCAAGGGCCTGCTCTTCACCTTCGACGACATCGTGAAGCTCCAGCCCCGTGCCCGGACCACGCTGTTCGACGCCGTGCCCAACGACCGCCTGGTCCTGGCGCTCAAGGGCACCGACGCGGAGTTCCGCAGCGTCATCCTCGGCGCCCTCTCCGCCCGCGTCCGCCGCATGGTCGAGCACGAGCTGAACGGCGGCGAGCCGGCCGCGCAGAAGGACGTGACCGAGGCCCGCCGCAGCATCACCGACCTCGCCCTCGAGATGGCCGGGCGCGGCGAGTTGGAGATCAATTCCGGGGACGAGGTCGAGGCCCTCGTCCGCTAGGGACGGTGGCCCGACCCGGCGTGAGCGATGTCCGACGAGGATCAGGAGAGCAAGACCGAAGCCGCCACCGAGCGGAAGATCCGGGAGGCCGTCGAGAAGGGCAACGTCCCGTTCTCCCGGGAGGCCCCCATCTTCGCCTCGATCCTCGGCCTGCTCATCGCCCTCAGCTTCGTCGTGCGCGACGCGGTCACGCCCCTGATGCAGGCGCTCGCGCCCTTCTTCGACCATCCCCGCGACTTCGCCCTGGAGAACAATCAGGACGTCGCCCGGATTCTCGAAGGAACCGCGATGGCGGCCGCACGCTTCCTGATCCCGGTCGTGCTGATCCTCGGCCTCTGCGGCCTCGTCTCCGCCCTGATCCAGAACGTGCCGAGCCTCGTGGGCGAACGCATCCGCCCGCAATGGTCGCGCATCTCGCCGGCGGCGGGCTGGGGACGAATCTTCGGAAAAGCGGGTCAGCTCGAGTTCCTGAAATCGGTCCTTAAATTTTTAAGCATCAGTCTCGTCTGCCTGCTGCTCCTGCGCTCGGAGGGCAGCAAAGCCGTGAGTGCCATGTTCACCGACCCGAGCCAGATCCCGGACCTCATCCTCACCGTCTCGATCCGGCTCGTTTCCGTCGTCTGCATCGCCACCATCGTCATCGTGGCCGCCGACCTGGTCTGGTCGCGCCTGCGCTGGCAGCGCTCCCTGCGGATGTCGAAGCAGGACCTCAAGGACGAGCACAAGCAGACCGAGGGCGATCCCCTGGTGAAGAGCCGCCTGCGCTCCCTGGCCCAGGACCGCTCCCGCAAGCGCATGCTCGCCAATGTGAAGCAGGCCACCGTGGTCATCGCCAATCCGACGCACTACGCGATCGCGCTCCGGTATGCGCGCGACGAACAGCCCGCGCCTCTCGTTCTCGCCAAGGGAAAGGACCTCGTGGCGCTCCGCATCCGAGAAATCGCCGAGGCGAACGGCATTGCGGTCGTGGAAGACAAGCCTCTCGCAAGGTCCCTGTACGACAGTGTCGAGGTGGACCAGATGATTCCCGCGGAGTTCTACAGCGCAGTGGCTCAGATCCTGTTCTTCCTGTTCTCGAAGGCTCGCTGATGACCGAGGCGTCTTCCTCCCCCGGAGCCCTGTGCGTGGACGTCCCGGACGTGCTCGCCGATGCCGAGCGCGTCTTCGCCAACGCGATCCGGGACTTCATCGCGGAACTCTGCCTCCTCGACGGCGGCATCCTGATCGGCTGGGTGCAGGCCGCCCGGCACGGGAACATCGCCGACCTCGTCGCCTCCTCCGCCGAGCCGTTCTTCAAGGAAGCGACCATCGCGTACGCGGACGGGGCCGACGTCCGGTTCGACTGGGGCCGCTCGCTCACCGTGGTGCTCGACATGGAGTTCGTCACCGAACCCGTGACGGTGTTCTTCAAGCTCATCCTCGACGGCGTCTACGTGGGCGTCGCGATCCAGCGGATCCTGGCCGACCAGGGCCCGACCTTCTGCCTCAACGGCTTCGAGACGGCCCTCGCCGGGGCCCGCCTGACCCGCGCCGCCGCCTGAGCGGAAGCCGGGCGCACCGGCCCGATCGATCCGGCCCGGCCGCGTCCTCGCAGCTCCTCACCCGCACCGCGACCGTTTGTCGACGCGCCGATCGCGCGATCACATCTGCGTGTGACCCAAACCTCATTGACGGCGCCGGCGATGCCCGACATTGCTAAATGATAGGCGATTCCCTCGGCCAGGCTGGACTTGAGGAGCGACGTGCAAGGCTCCGTACCGACCCCTGATTGTTTCGCTGTCCAGTTGTAACCCAGCATACCCCCGACCGTCGCAAGATCATCCGGAGATTGCCGATGTATGTCCTGGTCGACGAGCGGCCTTCGGTGAATTCCGGCTACAAGGCGAGCTTCGACCGCGAGGGCATCTCCTCCCTCGGCCTCGACCCGCAGGAATTCACCCACTGGTTCCAGTCTTCCTCCCGGGTCGACCGCGAGGCGATCCAGGGCTTCCTCCTGGGCGATTTCGAGGGCCGGGCGAAGTGCGCCACGCTGATCCGCAAGCTGTCGCGCGCCCCCATCATCGCCCTGAGCGACGTGCGCTCCCTCGACCAGACCCTGCAGCTCTTCGAGGCCGGCATCGACGACGTGCTGCCCAAGCCCGTCCATATCCGGGAGATCCTGGCACGCTCCGAGGCGATCTGGCGCCGGGTGAACGCGCAGGCCGGCCCGGTCCGCGAGGCGCCGCCCGAGCCCGAGCGCCTGAAGGTCCATTTCGATGGCCGCGATCCCGAGGTGGACGGCGCGGTGCTGCCCCTGCCGCGGCGCGAGCGCCACATCCTGGAGTGCCTGGTGCGCAACCGGGGCCGGCGGATGACCAAGTCGCAGATCTACAACATCGTCTACGGCGTCTACAGCAACGGCGTCGAGGAGAGCGTCATCGAGGGCCACGTCAGCAAGCTGCGCAAGAAGCTCAGCCAGCGCCTCGGCTACGACCCGATCGAGGCCAAGCGCTTCATGGGCTACACCTTCGTCGGCTGAGCCCCGCCTGCCGCGACGCCGATGCACAACGAAACGGGCCCACCGGGGCGGATCCTTCAGGGGATCGCCCGATGAGCCCGGGTTCGACGACCTCGGCGGATGGACCGCAGGGTCGCGGCGGTCGGTCTCTTCCTCAGAAGGAGCCCGTCGTTTCGACTTCGCTGCCGGCCAGCGCGCTCTGCGGGGCGGTGGCGGCCTTCGCGGGGGCGACGGGCTGAGGGGTGGTGGTCAGGTCGCTGAGGGTCCGCACCTGCTGGGTCTCGCGCGCCTGCTCACGGAACAGCGGGGGCGTCAGGTAGAGGGCCTCGCCCGCCTGGGCCGCGCCGGTGGCGACGGTGGCGGACGCGAGGACGGTCAAGGCGAAGAGGCGGGTCGCGCGCATCTGAAATCTCCGGTTTGGCTGGCAACGTGCCGGCCGTTGAGGAGATGAAACCACATTTTTGTGCGCTGCGACTTGCTCATTTTGCAACGCACCATAATGCGAAGGCCTCAGCGTCCGACCACTATAGCGCATGCTCCAGAGGAGGGTTCGGAGGCTTCGACGCGAAGAGACATGTCTTCAGCGCATAGGCCTGAAATGGAAGACTTGGCCGCCCAAATTTAATTTTCGCGTCTCTCAATCGTATTTTGATGTTCTCAGGTGAGAAACAGCACATGCGCCACGGTTCATCAGCATCCGCCCCACCGATCGCGCGCCTGTGCTTGCAAGAGCGGCTCGCCGGCCGATCCCTGATCGGGCGCGGCCGTCGCCGTGATTCAGCGGCCCGCCCCTTGCGCGTCGTCCTCCCCAAACGCCGAGGGGCGGAGGAATCTATTTACCACATTCGCCCGCTCACGCAGCCGTGACGGCCGAAAGCCGGCGCGCCGGACGTTCCGTGTTCATGCACATGTCCCGGTCGGCTCTCCCCGCGCTACAGACCCTGGCGGCCCTGCCAGCCCGTGACGCCGATATGCTGCTGGGGTCCGCGGAACGGATGTGTCGCGCCCAATCGGGTCGGGAACAGCAGAAGGCCTTGCGGCGCATCGCCGTCTATCGCCGTGTCCTCGGCCTGCCGCCGTCGATGCAGCTGATGCAGGAGCGATGGGCGGCCTCCGCGTGAGGACGCGCCCGAGCCCCGGGACGGCTCAGGACCCTGCCGGCGGGGACGGCCCGTCGCCGGGCTCCGCCGTCGTGACCAGAGCCTCCGGGCGTTTGACCTCGATCTCGACGAAGGCGATCGGGTGGTCGGAGCCGTTCATCACGTCGTGCCGGATGCCGGCCGGGCGGGCATAGGCCTGTCCGGCCTCCAGGATGCTGTCGGTGACCCGGTCGCCGTCGTGGACCCTGAGGGTCCCGGCCACCAGCATCACGACGAAGTAGGGCCATCCGTGCTCGTGCCAGCCAGTGACCGCACCGGGCGCGAAATCCCACCGCGTGATGCGCACGGTCGCGTCGTCCTGCTGGAGGGTGGCGACCGCGGGGATGGTGCAGGCAAAGGCCATGGGCGTTCCTTCCTGAGCCGGGCCGCTCGCAAAGTCGGCGCCACCTGGCGGGCCCCGGAGGCCGTCCAGGCCACAAGGGGGCTCGGACGGGGGCGTGGCGCGAGAGGAGGCTCCGACGGAGTCCCCAACGCGCACGCGCCTTATTGGCAGAAGCTGCGCGCCCCCGGCGTCCAGGCGCCGAAGCCCGTGGCCACCATGTTGGTGATGACCCGGCAGACATACTGCTTCTGGGCCGGATTGTTGTTCGGACCCGCATGATAGCGCGCCACCGCCAGGGTCCAGCTGCCCTCGCGCGCCTTCAGCTGCTTCAGGAACAGGGTCGCGTACTCGACGTTCTGGCGCGGATCGATCATCGCCTCCAGGCTGGCGAACTTCTCGCGGTGATAATGGTGGTTGATCTGCATGCAGCCCAGGTCGACGAGCTTGATGCCGCTCGCCCGCGCCTGGGCGAGCTGGCTCATCACGTCGGCGGCGCTGGTGCCGAAATAGGCCCGGCCCTGGATGTTCATGGCATAGGGCTGCAGCGAGCCGCGCCGGCCGCTCTCCGTCAAGCCGACCGCGTAGAGGACGCCGAGCGGCACCCCGTGCTTGGCCGAGGCCCCCGCCATCTCCCGCTCGCAGATATTGGCCGAGGCCGGCAGCGCCGCAGCCTTTCCCGGCACCGGCGGGGCGCTGTTGGCCAGCGCCCCGCCCAGACCGGAGACGGCCAGGCCGGGGCTAGAGGTAAATGCCGCTGCGATCAGGGCTGCTCGAAACGCTCTCATGCATCCGCTCGTGAAGGTCGGAGGCGGCCGGATCGCCGCCCGGGGAGGACCAGCGCCCGGCCTGGTCCGGGGTGGGGCGGCCCTGGTTCGCACCGGACTCGCCCTGGCCCGGGAAGCCCTGTGCGCCCTGTCCCTGTTGCGAGCCTGGATTCCCCGATGCGCCCCGGCCGTCGGCCGGGGGCGACGCGACGGTGACGGTGACGCTCTCGGGCCGGTAGCCGCCCTGGCGCAGGAGATCGTTGAGGACCTCGCCGCCCTCGCGGAGCAGGCGCGCCGAGTCCTCGCGGCTGGCTTGAAGACTCATCTCGAGCTGGCCGTCGCGCAGGCGCATCCGCACCAGAACGGTGCCGAGGTCCGCCGGATGAAGCTGCAGCGTGAGAAGCTTCAGGGGGCCCTCCCCCACCGGAGCCCCGGGCAGCGCGCCGGGGACGGCCCCGGCCGGTCCGCGCGGCAGCTCCGCCAGGACGGCGGCGGCCACCTGCTGGGCCGGCGCGGCGGCCGGGCCGGACAGGGACCCGGCCGGCAGGGTCAGGGGGGTGGACAGGTTCGCGTCGGCAACGCCCGGCAGGGCCGGCGCGAGGCTGCTCCGGGCCGTGCGCGCGGCCGCGGTGCCGGTCTCGGCGGACGCCGCCACCGGATCGACGCGCAGGATCGCAGAGGGTGTCGCGGGGGGCCGCTCGATCGCGCCCGGTCCTGCGCCGCCACGGACGGGATCGCGCGCGGGCATGACGGCGTCGCCCGAGAGCGATCCCGGCGCGCGCGCGGGGGCGGCCGCCGCGGTCGCGGAGACGAGGGCGGCCTGCGTCGGGGGCTGCGCCGGAAGGACGGGGGCGCCCGATGCGGGCAGGTTTGCCGGGCCGGTGGGCGGCGCAGCCGGGGTCGGGCCGACCGCAGCGGCGGCTTCGCCGGGAGCCAGGCCCCCCGCGGCGGCGGCCAGGCCCCCCGCGGCGGCGGCCAAGCCCCCCGCGGCGGCGGGCAGCCCCCCAGCGGCGGCGGGCAGGAGCGCCGCAGCATCGGGCAGGCCGGGCGCGCCCGGCGCCGGGACGGCCGCCCGCGATCCGCCGAGGAGGCTCGGAAGCACCGGCGCGAAGTGGGTCTCGCGCTGGAGCACGGCGATGCGGGTCCGCGCCTCGGCGCCCGCGGCCTGCGGCACGCGGCCGGCGGCGACCGGGTCCGTCCCGGCCAGCAGGTCCGCCCCCGGAAGCAGGTCCGCCCCGGCCAGCGGGTCCGTCCCGGCCGGACCGTCCGGTCCGCCGGGCCGGGTCGCCGGGCCGCTGGCCACGGCCTGCCCCGGGGCCTGGGCCGGCAAGGCGCGGGCCACCAGGGTCTCGAGGGTGATCGCCTGCGGCTTCGGCGCCGGGGCGCCGGCGGCGGGGGCGGGGGCGGCCGTCGGAACCACGAGGGCGAGCAGGGCCAGCGGATCGGTCTCCTCGCCGGACGGGGCCGGGGCAGCCTCGTCGTCGCGGCGGCCCGGCCGGTCGGCCTCCGGCGTGGGCGTCTCGTCCGCGTTGCGTCCCCCTCCGAGGGCGCCCAGCACGGCCCCGAAGGCATCGCGGGGCGCCTCCGGCGTCTCCGAACCTGCGCCGCGGGGGCCGGGCGCGTCCGAGAGGGCGCGGGGGCCGGGACTGGTGGCACCGAGGGTGTTCAACGCTCGCTCCTGCGCATGATCTCGTCGATGCGCCCGATGGCGTCCTGCGCCCGGGCAATGGATGGCGCGACCGGCAGGACGCGGGGACCCGTGGGGTCCGCCTGGACCGGGATCGGGGCGGGCGGCCCGGCCCGGATCTCCCGGGCGGTCGAGAGCGCGGCGTCCAGGAGGTCGCGGTCGGCGGAGTCCAGCACGGTGCGGTCGGTCATGCGCAGGGTCTCGACGGATTCGTCGAAGCGCCCCTCCACGACGAGGAGGGCCGCCGCGCGATAGAGGCGCGCGCGCACCGCCTCCGGCGAGCCGGGCTCCGCCAGGGTGACGCCGCGCTCGGCGGAGAACACCGCCGTGGTGGTCTTGCCCTGATCGAGGGCGGCCCGGGCGAGAAGGAGGTAGAGCTCGCGCCGCCCCTCGATCTCGATCTCGTCGAGCATGGCCTGGAGGCGGGCGAAGCGGACGTCGTCGCCGGCAAAGTCGAGTCGGGTGAGCGCGGCGGCGAAGCGCTGGCGGAAGTTGCCGGCATAGACCGAGTGGCGGAAGCGCCGCAGGTACTGCACCGCCAGGGTCTCGAATTTCGCCAGGTCGTTGGCCTGGGCCAGCACGAAGATCTCGCGGCGCAGCGCCCCCTCCTCCACCAGGGTGCCGGGGGCGAGCAGGCGCGCGAGGTCGAGGAGGCGGATCGACTGGGTGGGATCGTCGCGCACCACCAGAGCGGATTGCGCCAGGGCGAGCTGCGCGCCGAGACTCACCGGCACGACCAGCGGGTCGATCTTCACCAGGAGGGCGCGGGCCTCCTTCTCGCGTCCCTCGAGATAGGCGAGCGCGCCGAACACCACCGGCCGCTCGGCCTCCGGCACCTTGCCCGAGGCGACGAGGTGGCGCAGCAGCCCCGGGCCGCCGCCGCCGAGCCCGAAGGTCACCGCCGCGTGCACGCTGACGGGGTCGGCCCAGGTCTCGGGATCGAGGCCGAGCATGCGCGATTCGGCCAGGGACAGAAAGGCGCGCTGGCCCTGATGGGCCTGGGCCGAGCCCTGGGCGATCCGGTCCTGGAGCAGCTGCAGCGTGCGCACCAGCTCCACCGGAACCGGGCGCGGGGCCACGGGCAGGGGCTCGATCGGGGCGGCCGGGGCGGCGCCGTGATCGCTTCCGCCGTGATCCCCCGCGCCGTGGGAGTCCGCCCCCCAGGCGGCCGGGACGAAGCCCAGGCCGCCGAGCAGGACGCAGGC
Source organism: Methylobacterium sp. 001424705 (assembly GCF_059816145.1). NCBI lineage: Bacteria > Pseudomonadati > Pseudomonadota > Alphaproteobacteria > Hyphomicrobiales > Methylobacteriaceae > Methylobacterium > Methylobacterium sp. 001424705. The sequence continues at coordinate 71,108 of NZ_JCBANU010000024.1, forward strand.
GATCCGCGCGCGGCGCATCCCGGCGGCCCGCATCACTCGGGCCGCGCCCGCAGCAGGATCTCGATGCGCCGGTTCTCGGCCGCCTTCGGATCGGCGGGGTTGCGCGGCTGACGGTCGGCATAGCCCTCGATGCGTTCCAGGCGCGCGTCGGGCACGCCGCCGCGCACGAGCATGTAGGAGGCCATCTGTGCCCGGGCCGAGGACAGACGCCAGTTGTCGTAGACCTCCGAGCGGAAGGGGCGCGCATCGGTGTGGCCGCGCACGACGATCCGGCCGGGCCGGTCCTTGAGGATGCGGGCGACCTGCTCCAGGGCCCGCACCACCTTGGCCTGCGGCTCGGCCGAGCCGACGCTGAACATCGCGAAGTTCACCTCGTCGGTGAGGCTGATGAGGATGCCCTCGCCGGTGCGGCGGACCTCCGTGCGGGGCGCCGGCGCGCCGCCCTGCATCGGCAGCACCTTGGCGATCTCGGCCCTGATCTCGGCCAGCGTTGCGGTCTCGGCGGCATCGGCCGCCTGCCGGGCCTCCTCGGCCGCCCGGGCCTCCGCGGACCTGGCTTCCGCGGACCTGGCTTCCGCGGCCGCCTTCTCGGCGGCGGACTTCTCGGCGGCCGACTTGGCCTCGGCCGCAGCCTTCGCGTCCTTGTTCGCGTCCTTGGGCGCCTCGGTCTTGGGCGCCTCGGTCTTGGACGCCTCAGTCTTGGGCGCCTCGGCCTTGGCCAGGAGCGCCATCACCCTGGCGTCCGTCTCGCCCGGCAGGGCCGAGGCGACCTTGATCGCGGCCGGCTTCGCCCCGGAGGCGGCCGCGCGCACGTCGGGGCGCGCCTCCTGCGGCAGGGGGGTCACCGTCCCGGTGGACCCGGCCTGCTCGGTGCGTGTCTTGGCGAGGGGCGCCACCTGCCAGTAGAGCGGATCGAAGGGATCGCGGGCGGCCTCGCCGCCCTTGATGCCGGGCTCGCCGGTCTCGGTCACGACCGCGTCGGCCGAGGCCGTCTCCGGGCCGGGCTCGAGCTCGGCGGCGAGCTTGGCCAGGACCGCGTAGGGGTCCTGGAACAGGGCCGCCTCGCGGGCGCGGCTGCCCGGCGGCCCGGAGGCGCTCTTGCCGTCGGTCTTGGCATCCGACTTCGCGTCGGACTGGCCGCCCTTGCCGTCGGCGCTGCTGTCGCCGGTTCCGCCGTCGGGCTTGCCCTCCTCCGGCGTGGGCTCGCCGGGCTTGTTCTGGGGATCGCGCAGGCCCTTGCGATCGAAGCTCACGTCGGCGAGCTTCACCGGGTTGAAGTACTCGGCGATGGCCGACTTCGTCTCCTTGGTGGTGGAGCCGATCAGCCACAGCACCAGGAACAGCGCCATCATGGCGGTCATGAAGTCGGCGAGCGCGATCTTCCAGGCACCGCCGTGGTGACCGTCCTCGTGGTCGCCGTGGCGCCGGATGATGATGATCTCGTGGTGGCCCTCGTCCGCCATCGGGTCAGGCTCCCTGGACCGCGGCGGTCATGAGGCGGCCCCAGGCGCCGAGCTGGGTCTCGATCACGGTCTGGTCGGCCTGCACCGTGACGTCCACGGCCTCGGAGGGCTGGAACGCGAGGGTGGCCTCGAACGGGCCGAGCTTGCCCGCCACCGCGTCGAGGAGGTCGGCCGGTCCGCTCACCCGCACGGGCGCGCGGGCCTCGCCGAGGATGCGGGCGAGGCTCTGGGCCAGCTCGTCGACGGCCTGGCGGCGCAGGGCCTCGGTGAGCACGGGCACGAGGAGATGCCCCACCCGGTCGGTGAGTCCGGCGCCGAGGGCCTGGAGCGCGTCGGCGAAGCCGGCCGCGAGGCGGTCGCCCTCTTCCACGCACCAGGCCTGGCGCGTCTCGGTGAGGCGGGCCGCGTGATCGGCCTGCAGGCAGGCGATCACCGAGGCGGACTCGGCGGCAGCTTCCGCCCGACCGAGTTCGCGTCCGCGCTCCAGGCCCCGGGCCTCGGCGGCGCGGAGCAGGGCCTCGCGGTCCTCGGGCGGTTCCACGGGCTTGCGCAGGAGGGCCGCGAGCCCTTCGGAGGGACGGGGCGCGGCGGTGTGGGGCGCGGGGGCGCCGCGCACCGGCACCACGGCGTCGGAGAAGTCGGGCAGGAGGCGGGCGATCACGGGGGCCATCACGCGGCCTCACGCAGCAGCCAGCGCTTCAGGATCTCGGCGGCCTGCGCCTCGTCGGCCTCGATCATCTGCTCAAGTCTCTTCTGCGGCGAACGGTTCAGCTTCTCGGTGAGGTCCTCGATCATGCTGGCGACCGGGCTCTGGCCGGGGGCCGCGAGGCTCGGGACGGCGTCCGTATCGGCGCCGAGGGCGGCGTTGGGACCCGCGAGCGCCGCGTTCGGCGCGGCCGCCGCGAGGGCCTGGGCCTCCGCCGCCGCGGCCAGGGCGCGGGCCTCCTCCTGCTGGGCGGCCGGAATCTCCAGGATGGCCCGCATGGCGGGGCGCAGGCCGAACCAGATCAGCAGGCCGGCGACCAGCAGGATGGTGCCGGCGTTGATGAGGGTCGCCGACTGGCGCATCAGCACGTCGGTGAGGCTGAGCGGGGCCACCGGCTCCAGGGGCTGCCCGTCATTGACGAAGCCGACGGCGGCGACCTTGACGTTGTCGCCGCGCTCCTTGTTGAAGCCCGCGGCCGAGCCGACGAGCTGCTCGATCTCGGCGACCTGCGCGTCGATGGCGGCCTTGCTGGCATCCGGCCCGGCCAGGGCGGCGAGGCGGGCGCGGTTGACGAGGACCGCCACCGAGATGTGCTTGATGTTGTAGCCGTCGCTCACGGTCTGGATCGTCTTCGAGGAGATCTCGTAGTTCGTCAGATCTTCGCGCTTCTGCGTCTCGTTGCTGGCGGTGTCGCCGCCATCCGAGCGGGCGCGCTGGTCGGGCAGGTTCGCCTGCGCGGTGGTGGGCCGCTGGCCGGCGTTGCGGTTCTGCGAGTTCTCGGTCTCGCGCACGGCCCGGGTCGAGCGCTCGACGCGCTGGTCGGGATTGAAGATCGTCTCGTTCTGCACCGTCTTGTCGGTGTTCAGGCGCGCCGCGACGCTGACCTCGAAGTTGCCGACGCCGAGATAGGGGGTCAGCGTCCGGCGGATGTTGTCCTGGACCTCGTGGCCGATGGTCTTCTCCAGGGTCGCCATCTTGCCGGTGGGCACCGCGTTGGCATCGTCCCCGGAAAGCAGGAGCGAACCGTCCGAGCCGATCACGGTGACGCGGTCCGGCTTCATGCCGGGCACCGCGGAGGCGACGAGGTGGCGGATCGACTGGGCGCCGCTGACGTCGTCGGCGGGCTCGGTCCGCACCACCACGGAGGCGGAAGGGGGCTGCTGGTCGCGGCGGAACGAGCCCCGGTCGGGCAGCACGATGTGGACCCGGGCGGCCTTCACGCCCTTCATGCCCTGGATGGTGCGGGCGATCTCGCCCTCCAGGGCGCGCACGCGGGTCACCTCCTGCATGAACGAGGTCATGCCCAGCGAGCCGAGGTCGTTGAACAGCTCGTAGCCGGACTTGGCGCTCTGCGGCAGGCCCTTCTCGGCGAGCAGCATCCGGGCCTGGGCGGTGTGGCCGTAGGCGACGAGCACCGCCGCGCCGTCGGCGCTGACGTCGAAGGGGATGTTGGCGTCCTTCAGGACGCTGCCGATGCGCCCGACATCCTCGCGGCTCAGGCCCGTGTAGAGGGGCTCCTGGGCCGGGCGGCTCAGGTAATAGGCGCCGAGGCCGACGGCGAGGAACACCACCACGCCGATGAGCGACAGGGCGGCGATGCGCCGTCCGCCGAGGGCGAGGATGTTGTTCCAGAGCCGTTCGGCGTGCTGAAGACCGGACATTCGGTGGGCTGCTCCGCTTCGGATCCGCGATCCGATCCCGTCCTGTCGCCCGCCAGCCTTGCGCGGAGATTGCGTCGCGACACGCCGGGCGGCCCGCGCCGACGAAGCGCTAGAAGAACGACCGGACCAGGCCTCCCACCAGCATGTTCCAGCCGTCGATGAGGATGAAGAACAGCACCTTGAACGGCAGCGAGATCACGGTGGGCGGCAGCATCATCATGCCCATCGACATGACGATGGTGGAGACGATCATGTCGATCACCAGGAACGGCAGGGCGATCAGGAAGCCGATCTCGAAGCCGCGGCGCAGCTCCGAGATCATGAAGGCCGGGATCAGGATGCGCAGGTCGATCTTCTCCCCCCCCTCGGCCTTCGGGATGTTGCGGCTGGCCAGATCCGTGAAGGTTTGGAGGTCCTTCGGGCGGACATGCTGGGTCATGAACTCCCGGAACGGCTCGACGAGCTTCGGGATCGCCTCCACCTCGGAGATCCGGTTCTCCGTGAGCGGCTTCAGGCCCTCCTCCCAGGCCCGGTCGAAGGTCGGCGCCATGACGTAGAAGGTCATGAACAGCGACAGGCTGACGAGGAAGATGTTGGCCGGCGTGCTCTGGAGGCCGAGGCCCGAGCGCAGGAACGAGAACGCGATGGCGAACCGGGTGAAGCTCGTCACCATGACGAGGAGGCCGGGGGCCAGCGACAGCACGGTGAGCAGCGCCACGAGCTGCAGGATGCGCCCGCTCGCCGCCCCGTTCCCGGCCGGCAGCAGCGCATCGAGGGCGGGCAGGCCCGTGGCCGACTGGGCCAGCGCCGGCCCGGCGAGGGCGAGGCCGGCGCCGAGTCCGGCGGCGAGGGCGAGGCCGGCGGTGACGGATCTTGAGAGGGTCGGCACGGTCATGGGGCCCTACTGCACCACCAGCATCTCGACGATCAGCTCGCGGACCTGCCCCTTCGTGCGCAGGGCCACCCGCTCGTTGAGGTCCTCGCGCAGGTGCAGGAGCCCGCTGGCACCCTCGATCTGCTTCAGGGAGACGGTGCGCAGGTAGGCGACGATGTCGGAGCGGATCTCGGCGAGCGCCACGTCCGGGTTCGGCACGGCGCCGGTCTTGAACACGACCGAGGATTCGAGGCGGACCCAGGCGTCGTTGGTGTCGGCGAGGTTGGTGACCACCGAGCCGACGCTGCGCAGGGCGAGGTCGCCGGTGTATTTCAGGACCTTGACCGCCTTGTCCTCCTCGTCCTTCTTCTTGCCGTCCACCGCCTTCTCGACGGTGGACAGGAGGTAGAGGCCGAGACCGCCGCCCGTGCCGATGGCGACGAGGCTGGTCAGGGCGAGGGCCAGGATCCAGCCCTTGCCGCCGCCCTTCTTCGCCGCCGTCTTGTCGTCCTTGGCCGCCATGGTTCCGCTCCCGCCCCCCAGGTCTCAGAACGGCGCCAGGGTCTCGAAGACCTGCTGGCCGAAGGTCGGCGCCTGCACGTCCGAGATGCGGCCGCGCCCGCCATAGGAGATGCGCGCCTCGGCGATCTTGTCGTAGTCGATGGTGTTCTTGCGCGAGATGTCCCGCGGCCGGACGATGCCCGCCACGGTCAGCACGCGGACCTCGTTGTTCACCCGCACCTCCTGCGAGCCGCTGATGACGACGTTGCCGTTGGGCATCTGCTCGGTGACGATGGCGGCGACCTGGAGGCGCAGCACCTCCGAGCGGTCGATGTTGCCGGCGCCCTTGGTCTCGGTGGAGGAGCGGATGCCGGCATCCGCGGTGGCCGTGTCCTTCAGGGCCGAGACGCCGTAGCCGAAATCGAAGCCGAGGCCCGACTTCTGGCTGCGCGAGCGGTCGCTCGAATTGCCGAACTGCGCCTTGTCGTCGATGAGGATCGAGACCGTGATCACGTCGCCGATGTTGCGGGCGCGTGGATCCTGGAACATCTCGGCGCTGCCCGGCGCCCAGGTCGAGTGGTAGGTCCGGCGCCCGAGGGAGCCGTAGGTGGTCGGCAAGGCCTCGCGTGGCGGCTGCAGGCCGGTGCCGATCGGCGTCAGCAGCGGCGCCTGGCCGATCCGGTCCACCGGCGTGTTGCAGGCGCCGAGGGCGGGCGCCGCCAGCACCAGGATCAGGCCGGCCCGGAACGTGTTGGGAAGCATCAGGATTTCTCGCTCGTGCGGGGCTTCATGCCCGGCTCGGTCTTACCCGCGCCGGTCTTGCCCATCTCGGTCATCATGCGGGCCAGCTGCGCGGCGCGCGCGGCCTCCATCTCGCTCAGGATCGCGCTCGCGTTCCGGGCGTTGAGCTTGGTCAGGATCGCAGCGGCGCCCTCGTCGGGCATGTTGGCGAGCTGGAGCGCGGCGGCATCCGCCCGCATCTTGGTGTAGATCGCCACCACGCCCTCGTCGGCCTTGGCCAGGAAGGCGTCGCGGCGGGCGAGCCAGGTCTCGTACTCGGCGCGCTTGGCCTCCAGGGCGGCGATCCGCTCCTCGACCTGCCTCTCCAGGGTCGCCAGCTGCTCCTTCTGCCAGGCGAAGCGGGCGTCGGCGGCGGCGTCCGCGATGCTGGCGCAATAGGCCGGTGGCTTCGGCGCGGGCTTGACCGGCTCCGGCTCGGGGGCCCGGACCTCGGCGACCTGCGCCGGTTCGGCGGGCTTCACCTCGGACGCCTTGGCATCGGACGCCTTGGCATCGGACCCCTTGGCCTCGATCGCCCCCGTGGTCTCGATCGGCTGGGACACCACCGTGACGGGCTCGGCCGGGCCGACCGGTGGGATGACGCCGGCGACGGGCTTGTCTGCCACGGGCTTGGCCGCGACGGCGAGGCGGGGCGCGGCCGGCTTCGCCGCGGCCTTCGGGAGCGGGCCCGGGTTCATCCCCGAGATCGCCGGTCGGCCGCCCTCGACGGCGCCGGCCGGGCCGAGGCCGAAGGCGGCGAGCGCCAGGACGCCGACGAACAGGAGGCCGACGAACAGCAGGACCCGCAGCGCCATCAGGGCGAGCCAGCGGGCGGGCCGGGTCAGGCCGGGCGTGCGCACGACGAGGCGGGCCGCCGCGCCCGGCAGGGGATGGCCGTTGGCCGCGCTCATTGCACCACGAGCTCCGCCTGAAGCGCCCCGGAGGTCTTCACCGCCTGGAGGATCGAGATGATGTCGCTGGGCTTGAGGCCGACGTTGTTGAGGCCGCGCACCAGGGTCTGGAGGTCCGAGCCGCCGATGATCGCCATCCGGCCGGACTGCTCGTTGACCGCCACCTCCGTGCGCGGCACCACCGCCGTCTGCCCGTTGGAGAACGGCGCCGGCTGCGAGACTTCGGGGGCCTCCGTCACCCGCACCGTGAGGTTGCCGTGCGTCACCGCCACGGTGGAGATCTGGACGTTGCGGCCGATCACCACCGTGCCGGTGCGCTGGTCGACGACGACGCGGGCCGGGGTGTCGGGGTTGACGGTGAGGTCGCCGATCTCGGCCACGAACCGGGTCTGGGCGATGTTGCTCGGCCGCATCAGGGCGATGGCGCGCTGATCCCGCGGGGCCGCGACCCGGCGGTTGAAGCGCGCCAGCGCGTAGGCGTTGATGGCGTCGGCCACCATGGTGGCGGTCTTGAAGTCGGGGTTCTTCAACTCGAACACGAGTTCCGGCAGGTCCCGGAAGGTGCCCGGCACCTCGCGCTCGATCAGGGCGCCGTTGGGGATGCGCCCGGCCGTCGGCACGCCCTGGGTCACCGTCTCGGCCTGGCCGCCGACGCTGAAGCCCGAGACCGCGAGGGGCCCCTGCGCGGCGGCGTAGGTCAGGCTGTCGCCGCCCATCAGCGGCGTCATCAGCAGGGTGCCGCCCTTGAGGGAGGTGGCGTCGCCCAGCGAGGTCACGGTGACGTCGATGCGCGAGCCGGTGCCGGTGTAGGGCGGCAGGTCGGCGGTCACCATCACGGCGGCGACGTTGCGGGTGCGCAGGCGGGCGTCGCGGACGTTGATGCCCATGCGATCGAGCATCGACTGCAGGGATTGCTCGGTGAACTGGGCGTTGCGCAGGGTGTCGCCGGTGCCCTGCAGGCCGGTGACGAGGCCGTAGCCCACGAGCTGGTTGTCGCGCACGCCCTTGAGGGTGGCGATGTCCTTGATCCGGGTGCCGGCCAGGGCGGGCGCGGGCAGGGCCAGGAGGAGGGCCGCGGCGAGAGCCGGGAGCTTGGCGAGGATTCTGGCCAGGAGGCGGTGCATCAATGGTCCCCGGTCCGGATTCGGCCGTCGGCCATCACGGTGCCGAGCACGATGCGGTTGGTGTCGGTGTTGCGCACGCGGATGACGTCGCCGAGGCCGCCGTTCTGGAGCGGCGCGCCGACGGCGGTGATGAGCAGGCCCTGCTCCTCGAACACGATCTGCGTCGGGGTGCCCCGGCTGACGAGGCGGGGATCATCGATGGCGTTGACCGGCACCGGCTCGCCCGGGAGCAGCATCCGCTTGGCGACGCGCCCGGAGATCGCTAGGGCGGCGTCGACCACGGCGGTGCGGGCCTTGAAGCTCTCCGGATAGGCCTGCATCCGCAGCATCGACGGCTTGATGGTGTCGCCGGGATAGATCGTCACCGTCGGCACCGGCAGCATCAGGTCCTCGGCCGCGGCCGGCCCGGCCAGCAGCGCGAGCCCGACGGCGGCGAGGCGGCACCGGCTGCGCGGGGAAAGGCCCGGAAGGTGAATACCCATGACGTTGTCGCGCCCTTGGAGAATGCCCGAACGGGCGGCCACGGCCCCGGCGGAGAGCCGGTGCCGCCCGTCGCCGCCGCGCGGAGGTGGGGGTATGGGGCTCAGGCGGCGGCGCCGCCCGACGCGCTTAGCGGATGCCCTTGGAGATCGTTCCGGCCATCTCGTCGGCGGCCTGGATCACCTTCGAGTTCATCTCGAAGGCGCGCTGGGCCGTGATCATGTTGGTGATCTCCTTGACGGGATCGACGTTCGAGCTCTCCAGGTAGCCCTGCTGCAGCTTGCCGAAGCTCGGGTCGCCGGGCACGCCGGTGACGGGGGCACCGGAGGCCGCGGTCTCGCGGTAGAGGCCGTTGCCGAGGGGCTCCAGGCCGGCATCGTTGGCGAAGTTCGCCAGGGTGATCTGGCCCAGGTTCTGCGCCTGCACCTGCCCGTCCACCTTGGCGAAGACCTGGCCCGACTGGTTGATCACCACGTCGACGGCGCCGTTGGGGATGAGGACCGCCGGGTCGAGGGCGTAGCCCTCCAGGGTGACGATCTGGCCGGTGTTGTTGCGGTTGAAGGCCCCGGCGCGGGTGTAGTTGATCTCGCCGTTGGGGTTGGTGATCTGGAAGTAGCCCCGGCCGTTCACCGCGAGGTCGAGCTGGTTGGCGGTGTTGGCGAGCGGCCCCTGGCGGTGCAGGTTGCGGATGGCGGCGGTGCGCACGCCGAGGCCGAGCATCGCGCCTTCCGGCACCGGCTCCTGGCCGGCCTGGTTGGGCACGCCCTGCTGGCGCTCGGCCTGGTAGAGCAGGTCGGTGAACTCGGCCCGCGCCCCCTTGAACCCAGTGGTGTTCAGGTTGGCGATGTTGTTGGCGATGACCTCGAGGTTCATCTGCTGGGCGTTCATGCCCGTGGCCGCGATGGCGAGCGCTCTCATGGTGTCCCGGTCCCGTCGAAGCGTTTGGCAGGGTTGTCCACGCGATCCATCGTCAGATCGGCATGCGGCTGAGCTCGAGATAGGCGGCGACCACCTTGTCCCGGACGGCGATGGCGGTCTGCAGGCTTTGCTCGGCCGACATCACCGCCTCGACCACCTGCTGCGTCGAGGCCTTGCCCTGGATGCCCGAGATGGCGGTGGCCTCGCCGGTGCGCAGGGAGGTGCGCAGCCCCCCGGCGAGCTGCGCCATGACGTCCCCGAAATCGGTGGCGGGACCGGCCGTGGCGGCCGCCGGGATCACGGGGAAGCTCGTGCGCGCCAGCGGCGCGGCCGAGTCGGTGCGGGTGATGCCGGCGGCCCGGTCGAAGGCGGCGAGCGAGGTGAGGGCTTCGATCATCGCGGGTCTCAGGTTCTCAGGAGGTCGATGACGCTGGCGACCATGGCGCGGGCCTGCTTGATCACCTGGACGTTGGCTTCGTAGGAGCGGTTGGCCTCACGGATGTCGGCCATCTCCACCAGCACGTTGACGTTGGGCATCTTCACGTTGCCCTCGGCATCGGCCGCCGGGTTGCCGGGGTCGCGCTCGATGCGGAACGGCGCGTCGTCGGTGCCGATCCGCCGCAGGGCCACGGTGGGGCCGCCCGCGGCCCGGTCCAGGGCGGACCGGAAGGTCACGGTCTTGCGGGCATAGGGGTCCGCCCCGGGGCCATCGCCGACGGATTGTGCGTTGGCGACGTTCTCGGCGGCGATGCGCAGGCGCAGGGACTGCGCCTCCATGCCGGCGCTGGCGAGGCGGGTGGAGGCGGCGAGGGGGTCGATCATCAGCTCTTCACCGCCGCCTTGAGCATCCGGTCGAAGGCCTTGACGATGCCCATGTTGAGGTTGTGCTCGCGGCTGACCTCGCCGGCCTTGAGCATCTCCTGCTCCAGGCTCACCGAGCTCGAGGTCGAGAGCGCGTCCCAGGCCTCGGCGGCCGAGACCGGCTTCGTCGGGATGCGGCCCTCGACGGAGGTGACGTGGGCGCTTTCCGTCAAGGCCATGCCGGCGGAGGCCGTGCGCGCCATCACCTCGGAGAACGGCACCACGTCGCGCGCTTTGTAATCGGGCGTGTTGGCGTTCGCGACGTTGCTCGCGATGGTCGACTGACGCACCGCGAGGTAGCGCGCCTGCTGCGAGGCCAAGTCGAAGAGGTAGACGCCTGTCACGGCCGGCTCCGGTCCCGATCATTCATGACCGAAGCTTTAGGGAGCCTATCTTGTCCGAGGCTGACGGGGGCGGCGCGCGCCGGCCGCCGCTCAGCGCGCCTCCGCGTTCGCCTCGAGGTCCCGGCCGCGGGTCTCGGGCATGAGGAGGGCCGCGATCGTGCCCACGATGCTGAAGGCCACGAGGTAGTAGGCCGGGGCCAGCTTGTCGCCCGAGACGGCGATGAGCTTGTTCACGAGGTAGTTCGTGCTCCCCCCGAAGATCGAGACCGAGAAGGCGTACACGATGGAGAGGCCGGCGCTGCGCACCGCGCGCGGCAGGGCTTCGGGAATCGCCACGATGATCGCCGCCGCGTTGATCGAGGACAGGGCCGAGAGCAGGAAGGTCACGGCGTAGACCGACGGGCCGGTCGGGTCGCGCACGAGCCAGGCGAAGGCCGGCACGGTCAGCACGACGATGAGCACGCGGGGCCAGATCATCACCGGGCGCCGGCCGAACCGGTCGGCCAGCCAGCCGCCCAGCAGCGGGAAGGCGATGGAGGCGAGGCCGAGGGCGATCGGCACGGCGGTGGAGACCGTCTCGGTGAGCCCGAGGGTGGCCTGGGCGTAGACCGGCATATTGGTGCCCACCGCGTTGGAGACGGTGGAGGCAGCGATGACGAGGAAGGTCAGGACCAGCATCCGGCCGTGCTCGCGCACCAGGCGCCGGACCACCGCGAGCGTGGACTCGGCCGCGGCCGGGTCGGCGCGCTCGCCGGCGGTCTCAGGCAGGTGGCTGCGGATGATCAGGCCGACGGGGACGACGCCGATGCCCAGCGCGAACATCACCCGCCAGCCCCAGCTGGCCATGGCGTCGTCGCCGACCGCGTAGGTCAGGGCCGAGGCCACCAGGCCGGCGATCAGCGCGGCGCAGCCCTGGCTGGCGATCTGCCAGCTCGCCACGAAGCCGCGCTGCTGCCCCGGCGCGGCCTCCAGGAGGTAGGCGGTGGAGGGGCCGACCTCGCCCCCCAGCGCGAGCCCCTGGATGAGCCGGCCCACGATGACGATGACCTGCGACCAGCCCCCCAGGGTGGCGTAGCCGGGAGCGGCCGCCAGCATCACCATGCCGATGGCCATCAGCGCGATGGTGATCAGCATGGCGGGCTTGCGTCCCGCCCGGTCCGCGAAGGCCCCGATGAGGATGCCGCCGATGGGCCGCATGACGTAGCCGATGCCGAACAGGGCCAGGGAGGCGAGCAGGCTGTCGGTGGCGTTCTGCGAGGGGAAGAACGCCTCCCCGATGGGTTTGGCGAAGAAGGCGTAGATGGTGAAGTCGTAGAACTCGAGGGCGTTGCCGAGCACCACGGCGGCGACCGCCTTGCGTTCGAGGCGCGGGGGCCCCTCGGTGGTTCCGCTCGTGGGCATCGTCGTGTCCTCGTGGGTGTCCGCGGCCGGGCTCATGGCACCGGCACGTCCTGCGTCAGGGCATCGATGGAGAGCAGGTAGCCCAGCAGCGCCTCCTGGTCGGCGGGGCCGAAGCCGGCCGCGGCATCGACCCAGTAGGGGTGCCCCTCGCCCGTCACACGCGCCGTGCGTGCGGTGGCGGAGGCGCGGTTGGCGGCCACGACCCGCCCGCGCAGGTCCCGGTCCACCAGGGCCCGCAGGCTGTTGCGCGGGTCCGGCGCGAGGCCGCTTTCCAGGGTGCCGGGCACGCCGAGCTGGCCGGCGGGGTCGGTCCCCACCGCCACGCCGCCATCGTGCAGGTAGGGCGCCGACCAGGCGAGGCCGACGAGGTTCGGGACCTTGTAGCCGCCCTCGGTGCCGGCATGGGCCCAGCCGAGCCGGACCTGCTTCAGGGCCTCGCCCTCCAGGGGGATCGGCACGATCCTGGGATCGGCCGGCAGGGGGAACGGCGTGTCGGTCGCGAACATCGACGGCGGTGCGAGGTGCGCCTCCATCTTGGCCCCGGCGCGGGCCCGGGTCGGCTCGGTGCCGATCTCGCCCACGGGCACGATCCGGTTGTTGGTCAGCGCCGGGCCGGCATGGCAGCCGGCACAGCCGGCCCGCGCGAACACCGCGCGGCCGGCCTCGGCCCCAGCCTTCGGGGCGGCCGGCGGACGCAGGAGGTTCTGGAAGGCCGACATGGCGTTGTTGGCGAAGTTCGCCGGCTCCCCGGCCGCGGAGGCGAACAGCCCGTTGTCGGTCATGTAGTTGGTCGCCGGAAAGCTCGGCAGGACGGCGTAGCGGTTGAGGCCGGGCGAGCCCGGCGTCGGGTCGAAGGCGGCCAGGATCGCACTCGGCCGCGTGGCTTTCGTCGGGTCGTAGCGCAGGGCCGGGTTCACCGCCCCCTGGAACAGGATGCCGAGGTAGAGGTCCGGATCGAGGTCGAACAGCCAGGGCGCGGCGGCGGCGAGCTGGGTCGTGTCGGAATTGGCCGCGTGCACGTTGTTGTTCAGGGACGACAGCCCGTGGAAGGGCCCGACCGCCTCGCGCCCGCTCCAGCTGTAGGGCTCGCCGTAGGCCGAGAAGCTCGACGGGATCGAGGTCGGGTTCGTCACCCGGTCGGCGGAGGAATCGAAGCTGCCCGGCGGCCAGCTCGCGACCTCGACCTTGGCCGCCGCCTCCAGCTTGTCCCGGTCCGGCAGCACCGCGGTCCCTCCCCCGGCGGTCGGGACCGTGCGGGACGGATCGCCCGCGACGGCCGCGAGGTCGACGCTGCCGTGCATGAAGTAGGCGGAGGCGTTGGCCGAGAGGGCGAGGAGCAGCCCGGCATTGAGGTCGGCGTTCGGCGCCCCCTCCACGACCTTGCCGGATCGGGGATCGACCGCCGCGTGGCAGAGGGCGCAGGTGATGCCGAGGCGCAGGTGGCCCCGGTCGTAGAAGGTCTTCAGACCGATGATGCCGAGGCCGCCCTTTTCGACGTCGAGGCCGGTCGAGACCAGGTCGCCCTTGCGCCACTGGCGTTCGCCGATCCGCACGTCCTGGGCGACGCGGACCTGGAGGTTGTGGGTGGCCGTCCCGCCCAGCAGCAGCACGGCGCGGGCGACCTCGTAGGGCGTCAGGGCGCCGTCGAGCATCCCCATCACGTCGGTGAGAAAGACCTCGTTCCCGAAGGTCTCGGTGTAGAAGGCCTCCCGCCCACGCGCGATGACGGCTTCGTCGATGGCGAAGGCGCCGGCCTCGGGCGACAGGGTCCGACGCCCCGCCTCGGTGGTGCGCAGGGTCGCGGCCTCCTCCCGGCCGATGCGGCGCCCGAGCACGTCGTAGGCCGTCGAGATCGGGTAGCGGTCGGGGTTCGCGAGGGACTCCCGCGACGGCGTCGGCGCGTAGCTGAAGCGGCCGAAGCCGGCGAGGCCGGCCCCGGCGGCGAGGAGGACGAGGGAGCCGACGAGAAGGGAACGGGAACGCATGCCGAGGGGGTGTCTCCGGCCTGCAGGGGCCGGCGGACAACGAGTGCCGACGGCCAAGGTTCGATGACGGATGCGCGAGGGGCCGCGCCGCGCCGATCGGGTCTGCGGGACCGCACGGGGTCCGGCCCCTCGGAACCGGCGATCCCTGCGGGCGCTTGCTCCCCCGGGCGGGCCATCCGTCCGGTCGGGAGGACAGCCATGTCGCATGACACCGAAACGCATCAAGCCCTGCTCAGCGCCCTCAAGGCCTCCCAGGGTCGGTCCGACGGCGCCTTCGAGAAGGCCGTCACGGACGCCTTCGCGCATGTCTTCGAGCATCTCGAGCGCCTGAACGCCGTAAGCGGGCCGGACGAGGACCGGCCCCTGCACCCCGGCGAGTCGCCGACCCTGCGCTGAGTCCGCCCCGCGACGGATCCGGCGCCGGGGCGAGACCGGGCCGGCGACGCCTCGGGCCCCCTGCGGCGGGCGCGGAGCTAGCCGCGCCCCGACGACCCCCGGACCACCAGCCGGCCGCTGAGGGTGACCTTGCGGACGGCCTCGCCCGGCGCCTTCAGCCGGTCGAACAGCAGGGCCATCGCCTGGGCGCCGATCTGCGCCACCGGCTGCTCGATCACCGTGAGACCGGGCTCCACCAGGTCGGTCCAGGGGTCGTTGTCGAAGCCCGCGAGGCCGAGCTGGTCCGGGACCGCGAGGGCGAGCGTGCGCGCGGCGCGCACCGCGCCCATCAGCGTCAGGCCGTTCGACAGGATCAGCGCGTCGGGCCGGTCCGGCTCGGCCAGCCAGCGGGTGAGCGTGGCCTCGGCCGCCTCCGCGGTGGGCGGCGCCACGCGGGCCAGGGGCTCGGCGCCGCGATGCCGGAGCGCCGCCTCGTAGGCGGCCTGCCGCTCCTGCGCGGTGGAACTGGTCGAGCCGAACAGCCCCCCGATCCGGCGATAGCCGCGCTCCCAGAGATGATCGACCAGGGCGCCGGTGGCCGCCGCGTTGTCGAGGACGACGCTGTCGTAGGTCCCCGCCGGGCCGGTGCGGTCGATGAAGACCACCGGCACGTCGAGGCTGTCGGCCTTGAGCGATTCCGCCGTTCCGCGCGTGGGCGCGAAGATCACGCCGGTGACGCGCTCCTCCTCCATCAGCCGGAGATACAGGCGCTCGCGCTCCGGATCCTCGTCGGTGTTGCACAGGATCACCCGCATGCCGGCGGCGTAGGCCGCGTCCTCCACCGCCCGGCTCACCGCCGTGAAGAACGGATTGCGGATATCGGCGACGATCAAGCCGATGGTCTGCGTCGATTGCGAGCGCAGGCGGCGCGCGGACAGATTCGGGCGATATCCAGTCGCCCGAACCGCTGCCTCGACCTGCTGGCGCAGGACGTCGCTGACCGGCCCTCGACCGAGAGCTCGGGAGACCGTGGCCGTCGAGACACCGGCGGCGCGCGCCACGTCACGAATACTGGCACTCATCTGGCGGAGAACGTTTTCAGCGTCATGGCGTCGTTCTGGCATCCCGTCCCACCATCGGCAAGCGGTGATACGGCATTATTGCGCCGAATCGCGTTGACACCGATTGTGAAAACGTTTTCATAGTGCCAACGAGCATTTCAACAACCGTTTTTCCGGGAGGAGCACGCCATGCTCGCGCCGACGCCGATCCTACCTCCGCGCCTGCTGATCCAGCTGGGCGCGGCCCCGGCCAGCAAGGAGGCGGCGATCCGCGCGGCGGCCCAGCTCCTCGTCGCGTCCGGCTGCATCGATGCGCCCTACGAGGCCAGCATGCTGCGGCGCGAGGGCGTGGCGAACACCTATCTGGGCCACGGTGTGGTCATCCCGCACGGCATGGTCGACGACCGTCACCACGTCCGCGCCAGCGGGCTGGCGGTCCTGCAGGTTCCGGGCGGGATCGAATGGCACGACGGCCAAGTCGCCCACCTGGTGGTCGCCATCGCGGCGCAGTCGGACACCCACATCACCATCCTGCGCCGCCTCACCCGGCTCATCCAGGACGAGGCGCGCCTCGCCGCCCTGCGCACCACCACCCGCAAGGAGGACATCGCCGCGGCCCTCACCGAGGACGCGCCCGCCCCCGGCGCGGCCGGCCCGGCCGGCGACCTCAGGCAGCGCTTCGACTGGACCGTCGACTATCCCACCGGCCTCCACGCCCGCCCGGCCGCCCACTGGGTCGAGACGGCCCGCGCCTGTCCCGCCCGGATCCAGGTACGCCACGGCGCCGAGGTGGCCGACGCCAAGAATCTGATCGCCCTGCTCCAGCTCGGCCTGCGCTGCGGCGACGGGGTGACGATCTCGGCGGAGGGCGACGACGAGGCCGGCGCCCTCGCCCGGATCTGCGCGGCGGTGACGGGCCTGAGCGCGGGGGAGAAGGCCGCCGCCAAGGCCGCGGCGGACGCCGCCGCCCGGGCGGCCGGCCCGGTGGCCGGCTGGAATCCCGCCGATGCGCCGCGGGTGCTGGCGGGCCTCGGCGCGAGCCCCGGCCTCACCATCGGCCCCATCCACGTGCTGAGCCAGACGGAGGTCACGGTCCGGGACGAGCCCGAGCCCCTGACGTCGGGCGGCGACCGCCTGCACGCCGCCCTCGCCGCCACCGAGGGCCAGCTCCGGGCGCTGGCGGATGACACCGAACGCCGCCTCGGCAAGACCGATGCGGGCATCTTCCGGGCCCAGGGCGAGCTCATCGCGGACACGGACCTGATCACCCTGGCTTGCCAGCTGATGGTGGAGGGCCACGGGGTCGCCTTCGCCTGGAACCAGGCGGTGGAGCGGATGGCCGGCCGGCTCTCGGCCCTGGGCAATCCCGTGCTGGCCGCCCGCGCGGCGGACCTGCGCGACGTCGGCCGGCGGGTGCTGGCGCAGATCGACCCGTCGCTCAAGAGCGGCCACGACCTGCCGGACGTACCCTGCATCCTCATCGCCCCCGATCTCGCCCCGTCCGACACCGCCGGGCTCGACCCCACCCGGGTCATCGGCCTCGCCACGGCCCAGGGCGGCCCGACCTCGCACACCGCGATCCTCGCCCGCACCCTCGGCATTCCCGCCCTGGTGGCGGGCGGCCCCGCCCTGCTCGCCCTGGAGAACCACACCCCCGCGATCCTCGACGGCGGCACCGGCCGGCTCTACCTCGATCCGAGCGCCGCCGACCTCGCCTCCGCCCGGGACTGGAGCGCGCGCCAGCGCGCCAAGGCCGAGGAGGAGGCCCGCGCGCGCGCCCTGCCCGCCCGCACCCGGGACGGGCACGCGGTCACCATCGGGGCCAACGTCAACAATCCCGAGCAGGTGCCCTTCGCCCTGGACCAGGGCGCGGAGGGCGTGGGCCTGATGCGAACCGAGTTCCTGTTCCTCGAGCGTGGCGACACGCCCACCGAGGACGACCAGTACGCCACCTACCGGGCGATGCTGGACGCCCTCGCCGGCCGTCCCCTCATCGTGCGCGCCCTCGACATCGGCGGCGACAAGCAGGTGGCCCACCTGCATCTGCCCCGGGAGGAGAACCCCTTCCTGGGCGTGCGCGGCGCCCGGCTGCTCCTGCGCCGGCCCGACCTGATGGAGCCGCAGTTGCGGGCCCTCTACCGGGCGGCGAGGGATGGAATTCCCGCCGATGCGGCCACCGGCAAGGGGGCCCCCCTGTCGATCATGTTCCCGATGATCACCTCGGTGCCGGAGGTGCTCGCGCTCCGGGCCCATTGCGACCGCATCCGGGCCGAACTCGACGCGCCGGAACTGCCGCTCGGCATCATGATCGAGGTGCCGGCCGCCGCGATCCAGGCCGACGCCCTGGCCCGGCACTGCGATTTCTTCTCGATCGGCACCAACGACCTGACGCAGTACGCCCTGGCCATCGACCGCCAGAACACCGAACTCGCGCCGGAGGCCGATTCCCTGCATCCGGCGGTGCTGCGCCTGATCCACCTGACCTGCGAGGGCGCCGCCCGGCACAAGCGTTGGGTCGGCGTCTGCGGCGGCATCGCCGGCGATCCGTTCGGCGCCTGCCTGCTCGCCGGCCTCGGGGTTGACGAATTGTCGATGACCCCGCGCGACGTGGCCTCCGTGAAGGCGCGCCTGCGGGCGAGCGAGATGGGCGCGCTGCGGGCCCTGGCCGCCCGGGCCTGCGCCCAGGAGGACGCGGCCGCAGTCCGGGCCCTGGCCGTCCTCCTCGACGGAGAGCCCGCATGACCCGCGTGGTCACCCTCACCCTCAACCCGGCCCTCGACCGGACCGTGATCCTCGACGTCCTCCGGCCCGGCCACGTCCACCGGGCGCGCAGCACCCGGTCGGATGCGGGCGGCAAGGGCGTCAACGTCGCCGCCTGCCTCGCCGACTGGGGCGTGCCGGTGGCCGCCGCCGGCCTGCTCGGCCAGGACAATGCCGGGCCGTTCGAGGCCCTGCTCGCGGCCAAGGGCATCGCGGATCGCTTCGTCCGGATCCCGGGCGAGACCCGGACCAACCTGAAGCTGGTCGACGGCACCGGCGGCGACACCACCGACATCAACCTGCCGGGCCTCGCCGTCGAGGCCGGCAGCCTCGCCGCCGTCCGGGCGATGCTGCGCGAGGCCGTGGAGCCCGGCACCCTGGTGATGCTGGCCGGCAGCCTGCCGGGCGGCGTGGCCCCGACGATCTACGCGGAGATCGCCGCCGAGCTGCGGCCGCTGGGCGCCCGCCTCGTCCTCGACGCCTCCGGCCCCGCCCTGGCGGCGGCCCTGGCCGCCCCGGCCGCGGCCCTGCCCTTCGCGGTCAAGCCCAACCGACACGAGCTCGAGGAGTGGGCCGGGCGGTCCCTGCCGGATCTGGCCGGGGTGGCGGCGGCGGCCCAGGGCCTGGTGGCCCGCGGCATCCCCCTGGTGGTGGTCTCGCTCGGTGCCGAGGGGGCGCTGTTCGCCAGCGCCGACGGCACGGACCTGGCCCATCCGCCCGCGACCCGGGTGACCAGCACGGTGGGGGCGGGCGACGCCCTCGTGGCCGGCCTCGTGGCGGGCCTGCAGGCGGGCCTGGACCGGACCGCCACCGCCCGGCTCGCCCTGGCCTTCGCGGCCGGCAAGCTCGGGCTAGCGGGCGCCAACCTGCCCGCCCGCGACACGGTCCTGGCCCTCGCCGCGGCGGTACGGGTGGAGCCCCTCACGGCCTCGGCCTGAGGCACGGACCTTCGACGCAGCACGACGACGCACCGGCGGGCCGGGACGCGCCGCAAGGTGAGGAAACCATGGGGAGGAAGCCATGACGCAGGTGCTCGCAGTGGTGGGCGGTGGGGATCTCGGCCTGCACGCGGTGCTGGCCGGCGAGGCCCTGCGCGAGGCGGCGGGCCGGCGCAACCAGCCCCTGGACCTGGAACTGCGCGGCAAGGGCGTGCCCGGCACCGCCCTGAGCGCCGGCGCCATCGCCCGGGCCGACGCGGTGCTGCTGGTGGGCGAGGGCGACCTCGACGAGGGGCGCTTCGGGGCCATGCGCCGGGCCCGGATCCGCATCGAGGACGTGCTCACCGACGCCCACGCGGTGCTCGACCGGTTCCTCGGGGGGGCGGGCGAGGCGGCCGCGGCGACGGACGGGGCGCCGAGCGGACGCCGGCGGATCGTCGCCATCACCTCCTGCCCCACCGGCATCGCCCATACCTTCATGGCGGCCGAGGGCATCCAGGCGGCGGCCGAGGCCCTCGGCTACGCCGTCCGGGTCGAGACGCAGGGGTCGGTGGGCGCCCGCGACGCCCTGACCGCCGAGGAGATCGCGGCGGCCGACCTCGTGCTGATCGCCGCCGATACCGGGGTCGACCGGACGCGCTTCGCCGGCAAGCGGCTCTACGCCACCAACACCAAGGCGGCGATCCGCGACGGCAAGGGCTTGCTGGCCACGGCCTTCGCCGAGGCGCAGCGCCAGCCCGACGCGGGGACCACCGCGGCGGACGGGTCGGCCCGTCAGGCGGCGGAGGAGAAGAAAGCGGGCGCCTACAAGCACCTGATGACCGGCGTCTCGTTCATGCTGCCCTTCGTGGTGGCGGGCGGCCTGCTCATCGCCCTGGCCTTCGCCGTCGGCGGCATCGACGCGATGAAGCCCGACCACGCCGGCACCCTGGGCTTCGCCCTGGGGGAGATCGGCGCCAAGGCGGCCTTCGCGCTGATCGTTCCGGTGCTGGCCGGCTACATCGCCTTCTCCATCGCCGACCGGCCCGGCATCGCGCCGGGGATGATCGGCGGCATGCTCGCCGCCAACCTGCAGGCCGGCTTCCTCGGCGGCATCGCGGCGGGCTTCATCGCCGGCACCACCACCGCCTTCCTCAATCGGCACATCCGCCTGCACCGGAACCTGGAGGGCCTGAAGCCGGTCCTGATCCTGCCGCTGCTGGCCAGCGCCGTCACCGGCCTGCTCATGGTCTACGTCGTCGGCGTGCCCGTGGCGGCGATCCTGGCGGCGCTCACGGACTGGCTGCGCAGCATGGAGGGGGCGAGCGCCGTCGTGCTCGGTCTGGTGCTCGGCGGCATGATGGCGGTGGATATGGGCGGCCCGGTCAACAAGGCCGCCTATGCCTCCGCCGCCGCGCTGATCGCATCGGGCATCACCGCGCCCATGGCCGCCGTGATGATCGGCGGGATGACGCCCCCCCTGGGGATCGCGCTCGCCACCCGCCTGTTCCCCGGACGCTTCTCGCAGGCCGAGCGCGAGGCCGGCGGCGCGGCCGCGGTGCTCGGCGCGGCCTTCATCACCGAGGGGGCGATTCCCTTCGCGGCGGCCGATCCCCTGCGGGTGATCCCCGCGATGGTGGCGGGCTCGGCGCTGGCCGGCGCCGTGGCGCTCAGCCTCGGGGTCGAACTGAAGGTGCCCCATGGCGGCCTCTTCGTCCTGCCGATCCCCAACGCGGTGACCAACGTCCCCGGCGCCCTGATCGCCCTGGTGGTCGGCACCTTCGTCACCGGGCTGCTCGTCGGCCTGCTCAAGACGCGCGCCGCCTGAGCCCGGCCGTCCCCCCTCCGTGGGGGAGGAACCCGCGCCGGGGCTGCGAACGATCGGACTACGACCACCCAACCCGGCACCAAGACCGGCCACGCGAACACCACGGACCATGAGGGGACGACAGATGGGCACGGGATTGAAGACGGCTGCCATCGGCCTGGGACTGGTAACGCTGACGCTCGGACCGCAGGCACAGGCGCAGGATGCGGCCGCCGCCGGGTTCGGCGTTCCCGACACGGCTCAGCGCCCGGCGCTGCGCTCTCCGGGCCGATTGCCGCCCCGTCCCGACGGCCAGGACATCACCGGAGCGCAGAGCGCGGCCGGGGCGGCGGACACCCTGGGCCAGAGCGCGACGCCCGCCACCCTGCCCACCGGCGTGTTCGATCTCGGCCACGGCCTCACCCTCAGCGCCAACTACACCGGCCAGGCCGCCGCCAACCCCATCGGCGGCATCCGCCAGGGCCGCGCCTATGCCGGGCAGCTGTTCTTCGGCATCGATGCCGACCTCGACCGCATCGCCGGCCTCGCCGGAGGCGCCCTCCACGTCGCCGTCACCAACCGCCACGGCGACAACCTCGCGGGCGACTTCATCGGCAACAACACCTCCGTCCAGGAGATCTACGGCGGCGGCCAGACCACCCGCCTCACCCTGCTCAGCTACGAGCAGAAGCTCTTCGACGACCGCCTCGTGGTCGAGTTCGGCCGCCTCGTGGCCAACATCGCCTTCCTCAACTCGCCGCTCTACTGCAACTTCCAGTCCAATTCCGCCTGCGGAAACCCGACCTTCGTCTTCAAGACCTCGAACTTCACCTTCTGGCCCGTCTCCAGCTGGGGGGCCCACGCCAAGGCCTGGCTCACCGACCGCATCTTCGTCCATGCCGGCGTCTACGAGGTCAATCCCCGCCACCAGCAGCCCGGCGACAACGGCCTCGACCTCTCCACCCGCGGCGCCACCGGCGCGGTCCTGCCCTTCGAGCTCGGCTACTCCACCACCTTCGCCAACGACCCCCTGCCCCGCAACTACGGCATCGGCGGATGGTACGACGCCTCCGACTACGCCGACCCCGTGCGCGACATCACCGGCCAGCGCGCCGTCCTCACCGGCCTGGCCCCCGCCACCCGCTTCGGACGCTCGGGCGTCTATGCGCGCTTCGACCAGATGGTCTGGCGCCCCGATCCCGGCGCCGTCCAGGGCCTGACCCTGTTCGGCGTGGCCATGGCGGGCACCTCCGGGCGCCTCGTCGAGGACTACTTCCTCGAGATCGGCGCCCTCCAGACCGGCACCTTCGCGGGCCGGCCCTTCGACACCCTGGGCTTCGTCGTCAACACCCAGCGCTTCTCGCCCCTGGCCCTGTCCAACATCGCCGCCGTCCAGGGCACCCTCGGCCTCGACCGCGCCCTGCCCCGCCAGCAGATCATGATGGAGCTCAACTACGGCATCCAGGTCACCCCCGCCGTCCGCCTCACCCCCAACCTCCAGTACATCATCAACCCCGACCAGACCCGCTTCCCCGCCTACCCAAAGAACATCCCCGATGCCCTCGTCGTCGGCGCCAAGCTCTCCGTCGACCTCTTCACCCTCGCGGGCCTCGCCACAGGACCCGGGGCGTACTGACGCGGCGGCTCCGGGGATCGGGTCCCGTGGGCCTGCGCATCGCCTGCGGCGGCCGGAACCTTCTCAGGCCCGCTCCGCCGAAGGCTCCGGCATGCGCGTGAGGAGGAGCGCCGAACCGATGCCGATGGCCGCCGAGACGAGGAACGCCGCCGTGAAGCCGCTCCAATCGACGATGCTCCCGGCCAGCACGTTCGAGAAGGCGATGGCGACGCCCTGGACCGTGGCGATCACCCCCGAGGCGAGGTTGTAGCGGGCCTTGTCCTCCATGAGGTCGGCGATCACCAGGGGCTTGATGGCGCTGTAGAGGCCGGTACTGACGCCCTCCAGGCCCTGCACCGCGAAGAGCCAGATCGCGTCGTCCGACAGGGTGTAGAGCAGCGCGCGCACCGGCAGCATCGCGAAGGCGAACAGGAGGATCGGTTTCCGGCCCCAGCCGTCGGCGAAGCGCCCGACCAGGATGGCCATGGGCAGCATCACCGCCTGCGCCGCCACGATGGTCGTCGAGGTGATGGCGGCCGACCAGGTCTCGTGGGCCAGGGAGATCTTCTGCGCGACCAGGGAAGCCATCGGCCCGTTGGCGAGCTGGAACAGGAAGATCGCGGCGGCGAAGACGAGGAGCGGGCGATTGCCGAGGAGCACCTTGAAGGCGGCCCCCGAGCGCGGCTTCGGCTTCACCCCCTCGGCGAGCTCCCGCCCGACGATGTCCCGGGGAATTGACAGGACCGCCGCGGCGGCCGCGAACGACAGGGCCGGCACGAGGAAGAACACCGCCCGGTCGGGAAAGCCGTAACCGACCAGCGCGATCAGGACGGCGATGACGACGTTGCCGGCCCGGTACCAGGCGCTGTTGCGGCCCATCCGGCGCGACAGGCGCGCCTTCGGGAAGATGCCGAGGGTGAGGCCCGCGATGGTCGGGGTGAAGCTGCTGCCCGCCGCGGTCAGGACCGTGAAGGCGAGGAGCACCGGCCAGAATTGCGGCCAGAGCGCAATGACCACCGCCCCGGCGGAGGCCGCCATCAGAGCGGCCACGATGGCCCAGCGCTTGTCGCGCGCGCGGTCGATGACGGCCCCGAGGGGGGCCTGCAGGCCGACGCCGACGAGCCCCGCCAGGGTCGTCACGAGGCCGACCGTGGTCGCGCTCCATTCGCGGTGCACCAGCAGGAAGACGTTGAGATAGGGCCGCAGCCCGCCATTCACGTCGACCAGGGTGAGGTTGAGCAGGTCGAACTTGCGCGGATGCAGGTCCTTCGCGGTGCCCGCCTCGTCTTGTCCCTCATCTTGGCCGCCGTCTTGTTCCGCCCTGTGCGCCATCGCTCTGTGTTGCCCGTTCCGGTCCCGCTGTGACCGGATGTGACGTCCCGGCGGTCGTTGTGTTCCCGGGCGGGCGGCATCGGGAGAGCGACGAGGGGGTCGGGCATGGTCGCCCCCAGGCGCGCATGGCGCGACCCGCCACGGCGGAGGCCGGGCGGGTCGGTGTGAGATCTTGTCGGTCGGGAACGGCTCAGAGGTTGAGGAAGGTCTGGGCCGAGCCGACGAGGGTGAAGACGAGTCCGCCGGCGAAGGCGGCGATCATGGCGTAGGAGAAGCCTTTCAGCAGCATGGGGGTCTCCTCGAGGTGTCCGGTCGGGTTGGGGTGTGCGATCAGCAGCGGTTTCCGCCCGAGGTCTGGCCGTACTGCTGGGTGGGGAAGT
>NZ_JCBANU010000025.1:0-89646 GCF_059816145.1 Methylobacterium sp. 001424705
GCCTTCGCGACATCCCGCGCCTCCAAAATGGCGCCCCCAGAACTAAACCTACCAGACAGCCAGCTTTGCCGGCCTAGTAAAAAAAGCGGTGGCCCGCTTCAGGATATCCCGTTCCCGGCGCAGCACCTCGTTCTCACGCCGCAGGCGCTTAAGCTCGGCGGCCATGTCCTCCTGCCGGTCGGCCGGTGGGTGGTCCATCACCCCGCTCACGCCGGCCGTCGATCCAGTTGCGCAGCCTCGAGAGCCCCGCACCGAGATCGGCGGCGATCTCCCGGCGGGACCGCCCACTCGTCTGGGCCAACCGCACCTCCTCGGCGCGAAGCTCGGGGCTAAAGGTCTGCTTCCGCTTGCCATCGGAACCCTCCTCCTTCGGGAACAGAGCTCTCCACTTTTGCGGTGCAAGTCCAAAATGGGATCGCGACGATCTCGTTGGCCTTCTCGTCCGCCGCCTCCTGGCCGAGCACCAGGCGCTGGCGCGTGGCCTAGGCCGAGACGACGTGAAGGGAATGGCCCCTCTTGGCACGGGCGCGGCGCGCACTCTTGCCGTCGATGGTCACGATGTCCGGCTCGCTCTCCCGCAGGGCCTCGATCCAGCTGGTGAAGTACGCCGAGAACAGGCCAGGATCGAGAGCATTCAGCACGTCGTTCAGGGTGTCGTGTGGCGGGATGCCCTGGGCAAATGGCAGCATAGTGCGCACGAAATTCAGCTTCTCCCGACCCCAGCGCCGGACCTCGACGAAATCCTCAGCCGCCGCTAGGGTCGCACACAGGACCAGAAGCATGATCTCAGGCAGCGGATAGACCACCTTCCAGCTCTGGCGCGGATCTTCCAACGCCGAAAAAAGGTCCAACAACGCCCGGCCTGACATCCAACGCCTCACCCCAGAGAGGCGCCTTAGGAATCACGTAAACCGCAATATCGGAATCCAAACCCTTCAAGCGATTGTCCTGGGCCATGAGCCCCTGAATCGACCAGTCCAACACCAGCCGAGCCCACGCCGCCCTCAGACGAAAGATATCCTGGCAAAGGCTGAACAACCTCTTCAAAAACGACAGCTAACCGCATTGCTCACCCGGTGGGCTGCGGAAGGCGGGCGCCACGCTGGCCGCCGAGAACGGCTCCACGACTAATCCGATGATGGCGGTCTTCGGTTGGCGCACCACCGACATGTCCAAGCTTTACATGAAGAAAGCCCGCTAGAAACGGCTTGCCGAGGGCTGCATCGGCCACATCGAATTCGTGCGGACGCAGGTCCCAGCTTCGGGCCAGTCCGATTCTCGGTTGGACAGTCCGAACAAAAAGGAGGGTAAATTCAACAAGATTAAGCGCGAAGTGGCGACCCCGGTTGGGCTCGAACCAACGACCTGCCGCTTAGAAGGCGGCTGCTCTATCCAGCTGAGCTACGGAGTCGGGGGTGCCGTCGCCCGTAAAAGGCATGGGTCCCGCCCGGGGTCAAGCCTTTCGGCCGCGGGGGCGAGGCCCCGGCTTCCGGCGCACGGGGAGGGTCGACGTGTACCGCGCCGGGTCGGTCCTTTCGAGGCTTCGCGCGGGCGGCCGCTTGAAAAAGTCCGGCCGGTCCTGTGGGATGCCGATCCATCGTCGAGGGCGGCCCCGCCGGGAGCGGACGCGCGTCGGCGGCCGGCGCGGAGAGCATCCCGATGAGCAGCGCGAATCAACTCGAAGGACCGGCCCCTGTAAAGGGGGGCCTCGTGGCCTACCTGACCGTGGCGGGCGCGATGAAGGCGGCGGAGTTCTACGTCCGGGCCTTTGGGGCGGAGATCGCTGCCGCGTTGCCCGTCGACGACCAGGGACGGACGATGCATGTGCATCTCCACGTCAACGGGGCGTCGCTGAGGCTGAGCGACGCGTTTCCCGAGTACGGGCACGCGCTCCAGCCGCCGCAGGCCTTCTCCCTGATGCTGATGGTCGACGACATCGACGCGCGCTACGCCCATGCCGTCGCGGCCGGCGCGACCGCCGTGACGCCGCCGGCCGACATGTTCTGGGGGATCGCTACGGCCAGCTGCGCGACCCCTTCGGGGTGCTCTGGGCGATGAACCAGCCGAAGCGCTGACCCTCTCTCGCCCACCGTCCTCTGTCGCTGCTGGACCGAGCGGGACGCGATCGGGCGCTGGTTTGCCCGCAAGCCGTTTGTGGCGGCGGCGGAGACCGACCTGGAGCCGGGCGGCGCGACTCGATTCGTCATGATTCGTCATGCGGGGCCCGGACGGCGCGAGATTCCCAGCGCCGGCTTCAACCTCGAACCGATGAAGAACCCCCGGATCGTCTCCACGAACGCCTCTGTCCCAGCCCGGGACCCCTCGGCCAAACCGCTCTCCACCGGCCTCGTTACCTTCGCGCCGGAGGGCGGAGGCCACCCGCCACATCACGCGGCTGCGGCACTGGTCGGCGGAGGACTGCGCGGCCCAGGTGGCCATGGGCTTCCCAAACGAATGGGGCCGCGCTCGCCGCAAACCTCTGATGCGGCCTTCACCCAGGCCGCCCTGAGGACCAACGCGGGGGAATGCGGTCACCTCCGAGAAGAGCGTCAAGGTCAGCGCGCCAATCTGCACGAACCTCCGGTCCACGTGCAATGCAGAAGAGGCGATCCGCCACGACGTCTCGCGGGTGCCGGACTCCCGCCCCGATCACCTCCCGCGGGCCCGCGGCCTCTGGCCCGGCGACGTGATCCTGATCCGCTTCACCCTCGGCGGGCAGAGCTTCCAGGCCCTGAACGGCGACGTGGTGGCCGATGACGGCACGGCCGCCTCGATCAGGGTTGCCTTCGTGGATCGGGCGGCGTCGACAGGCGCCGGGCGGAGGGTGGTTCCCATATCCCGTAGGGCTGGCTGCGCGACCGCTGGGGTGTGCCCTGGCCGATCGTTCCGGCGATCCCGCCTTGGCCGGTCGGGTCTTCACCGCCATGCAGTCCCTGGTGAAGCGCGACGTCGCCGCCGTCCAGCACGCGGCAGAAGGAACGGATTAAAACCGGGGGCGCCGCAAAAATGACGGAATCCTCGCGGGCCGTGGAACCACTCCCCATGCTTACGCTTGTATAGCAAAGGTTACGGCATAGGTAAGGGACCCAACATGAAGACCTTGGCGACTGCCCTCGCAGGCCTACTCGGTGTCTGCGTTCTCTCCACGAGCCCTGTTGTGGCGGCTCCCTATGATCCGTTCGGCACGAATGCCGGCGAGGATTACTACGCGTCCGATCCGGCCTACGGCTACGGCCGTGCGACCGACGATCCGTACGGCTACCCGGCCACCGCCGGCCAGGGCTACCAGGCGGCGCCCCAGGCGCAGGTCGCCCCGATCCCGCGCGAGATCGTGGCCTTCGACGGCAACTACAAGCCGGGCACGATCGTGGTCTCCACGGCCGAGCGGCGCCTCTACTTCGTGATGCCGAATGGCGAAGCGATCCGCTACGGCGTCGGCGTCGGCCGTCCGGGCTTCACCTGGTCGGGCGTCAAGACGGTGACGGCGAAGAAGGAATGGCCGTCGTGGACGCCCCCGGCCGCGATGATCGCCCGTCGCCCCGACCTGCCGCGTTACATGGCAGGTGGCGTCGAGAACCCCCTGGGCGCCCGCGCCATGTATATCGGCAACACCGAATACCGCATTCACGGCTCCAACGAGCCGGATACCATCGGTCAGGCCGTGTCGTCGGGCTGCATCCGGATGACCAACGAGGACGTCACCGACCTCTACGAGCGTGTGAAGGTCGGAGCCAAGGTCGTCGTTCTGAACTGATTTTTCGCGACAGGGACGATCACGCGAAGGCCGCGCCATCCGGAAGGATGACGCGGCCTTCGGCGTTCCGGGCGTCGGATCGTCGACCGCTCACGGGACCACGCGCCCGACCGCGGTCTGCGGTGGGCTGAAGGGCGCGATCGGCATGTCGCAGAAGCAGCGCGCACCGAGGGGGCGCGGACCCGGCAGCGGGCAGGAATAGGGCTGGTAGCCGGTCAGGCCCGACTGCACCGCATCGCAGTTCAGGCCGACCTCGCGACGGGGCGGCAGGCGGCGCTCGTCATAGGCGCGGCGCGGCGGCGGCCTGTCGTAGCCGTCGTCATCATATTGCGCGCTGGCGCCCTGTGCCGCGAAAAGCCCGGCGAGGACCGTGAGGATCAGACTGCCTCGGGAGATACGTCGCATGGTCATACGCCCTCGTTGACAGCGCCGGCCCGGAACACTCGGGCAAGCGCGGCGACAGGGTTAGGAGACCCGCCCGTGGCGGGCAAGTCGTGTTCGCGACGGTTCGCATCGCAGCCGGTGCCGCTCTGCTCGCCCGGGCTCGAACGCGAACAGCCCGCTTGGCCGAAGGGCGAAGCGGGCTGCGAGGCGGAAGCCGCGAGGGCTTCGCGGAGCGAGATTTAGGAGTTGGTGGCGTTCCGCATGGCCTGCTCGGCATCGCTGCCGGCCTTGCGAGCGGCTTCGGAACCCTGCTCCATCGCCCTGCGGGCGTGCTCGGCGCCCTCCTGCATGGCGCCCTTGGCCTTCTCGGCGCTCTGCTGCATCGCCGACTGGGCGAGGCCGCCGAATTCCTTGGCCTGGGCCTGGATGGCGGCGAACTGGCTGCGAACGAACTCGGCCTGATGCTGCATCGCTTCCTGCAGGTCGCGGGAACGGACGAGCTTCTGGGCGAGGTCGAACGCCGCCGTCACGTTCTGCTCGGCGAATTCGAAGCCGCGGGCGGACACGTCCTGGGCGTTGGTGCGCGCCATCTCGGCGGAGCCCTGCACGGTGTCGGCGGTGCGGCGGGCGGCGCTGATGAAGGTGTCGAACGCCTTGCGGGCCTGATCGACGCTCTTCTCGGCGAAATCGCGCATCTCGGCGGGAACCTCGTAATTCGGGGTGCTGTTCATTATCCTCTCCTCGATCTCGTTGTTGATGGCGCGTTGTGCACTGCACAATAGCACAGCGCCGGCCCTATGCCACCCTGCTCGGGCGCATTAAGGTTGACAACAGGTAAACGTGCGGCGGCCCCTCTCGTGGCTTATGGAGAGGCGGTGACGCGGTAAAAGGACGTCACGTTCCAAGATTCGTCACGCGAAACAGGTGCGGATGTTCGAGAGTGGAGCCTCAGGGCCTGGCAGAAATGACGACGGGGCGATTCAGGCGGCTCTGCGTCGATGCGCGGATGATTCGCGTCTCGGCCCCAGCCTGAGCGATTCGAAGACGGCGGTTCTGATCCTTGATGCGGACGGGACGCGCATCCTGCACGCGTCGCCGCGGGCCGCCAATCTCCGGGACGGCATCAGCGGAGCGGACGGCCGCGTCGACGCGGGGCTCAGGCTCGGCGAGCAGATCGCGCAGGCTCGCCTGCGAAAGGACCAGCCGGTGCTCATGCGCCTGCATCTCGATGCCCGGCGCCTGGCACCGCCGGTCCTGGTCAGCGTGATGCGCATTGCCCTCACCGAGTCGCGCGACGCGGTCGTGCTCCTCGCGAACTCGCCGCTCCCGATGCGTCTGCAGGGTCTCCGCGGGCGCCGCGCACCCGGTGTGCCGGCCGTCGACACGGCTGC
Source organism: Methylobacterium sp. 001424705 (assembly GCF_059816145.1). NCBI lineage: Bacteria > Pseudomonadati > Pseudomonadota > Alphaproteobacteria > Hyphomicrobiales > Methylobacteriaceae > Methylobacterium > Methylobacterium sp. 001424705. The sequence goes on from NZ_JCBANU010000025.1 coordinate 5,530, forward strand.
GATTGCCGAGCCGGACGCGGCGGAGCACGCGGGCGCGCCGGTCGCGAGCGAACCCGTCGTGGAGACGGGGGAGCCGATCGTCGCCCGGCAGCGCTTCACCTGGGAAAGCGACGCGGCGGGGACGATCCTCCAGGTTTCGTCGACGGCCGGACCGGGCTTGCGCCGGCGCCTTGAGGGGCGGAGCTGGCAGGCGCTGGCGGATGCGGACATCCTGCGCGATGCCGGCGGCCTTCTCGCCGCCCTCGATCTTGGGCGGACCTTCCGGGCGATCCCGCTGACGTTGATCGCGGCGGATGGCGCCCTCTGCGATCTCGAAATGTCCGGCGCTCCGAAGAGCCGGGCCGGATCGGGATGTCGAGGCTTCGGGCAGATCCGCTCGATCACGGGTTTCGTCGCGGCGCTGCCGGCACCGACGGTCGCGGCGGCGCCCGCCCAGGCGACGACCGCGGACGCGGTCGTGCCCGACGCGCCCGCGGCCTCGCATACCGAGGCCGATGTGCCGGTCGAGCCGGCGGTCGATTCCGGCGATCCGCATCTCTCGAGCCACGAGCACGCGGCGTTCCGCGAGATCGCACGGGCCCTCGGTGCCCGGTTCGCGGGCGACGAGCGTTCGGACAGGGAGGCCGAGCCCAGCCTTCCCTGCGCGGTGATGCCGTTTCCGGTTCCGTTCGCGCGGTCGGCCGAAGACCTGTCGCCCGACGCCTCCATGGTGGCGACCCTGGAGCGCATCCCCTCCGGCGTCTTGGTCTATCGCGACGACACCGTGCTGTTTGCCAACCAGACCCTCCTCCGCCTCGTCGGGTACGCGACGCGAGAGGATCTGACGGCGGCCGGTGGGATCGGACACCTGTTCGGTGGCCTCGATCCCCAGGCCCGACCGGCGGGTGAGGCACCCTTGGTGCTGACGACCCGGGACGGCGGACGGGTCAGCGTCCTGATCGAGCATTCCGCCCTCGATTGGGCCGGCCGACCGGCCCACCTCCTGCTCGCCCGCGATGCCGAGCCGAGCGAGGAAGCCCGCGCCGCGACGGCGACCGCGATCGCCCAGGATTTCGCCGCCCGCCATAGCGTGGATGCCCGCGCGGTCCTCGATGCGCTGGAGGACGGCATCGTGCTGCTCGACCACCAGGCCCGCATCCTCTCCCTGAACCGCCGGACCGCCGAGACCTTCGGGCTCGATCCGCGCGAGGTGGTGGGCGCGAGCTTCCTTGGCCTGTTCGCCTCGGAGCATGCCGTCGATCTGCTGGCACGCCTGCATGCCGAGCCGGGCTCAATGGTGCGGGACGAGGTGCCGGTGGCGGTGCGCGGCACGGGACGGCGCCTTCGGGTGAAGGTGCTGCCGCTCTCGGGGGACGCGGAGGAACGTGTCTGCGCCGTGATCCGCGATGAGGCCGCAGCCGCCGACCGGAGCGGGGCCGACCTGCGGAGTTCGATCGCGGCACGGGAGGCGATCCCGCAGCAGGCCGAGCTCCTGGCTCAGGTCGCTCAGACCCTTCAGGCGCCGGTCAAGCAGATGCTCGATTCGCTCGGGGGCCTCGTCGACGAGACCGTCGGTCCCGCGGGGTCGGAGCGTTACCGCGTATCCCTCCGGGAGGTGCACGCCTCGGGCGCGCGCCTGCTGGATCTCCTCACGGATCTACTGGACCTGGCGCGGATCGAGGCCAGGAAGATCGACCGCGTCGTCGCGGACATCGCGCTGAACGATGTGGTGACGCACTGCGTCACCCTCCTCCACCCGGAGGCCGTCCGCCGGCGCATCGTCCTGCGCACCAGCTTCTCCACCGACCTGCCGGTTCTCTCGGCCGACGAGCGTTTCGTGCGCCAGGCGACCATGAACGTCATCGCGAACGCCATCGCGCTGACCGAGGCCGGCGGACAGGTCATCGTGTCGACGTCGCTCGCGGATCGCGGGGAGATTGCCCTGCGCATCCGCGATACCGGGGTCGGGATGACGGCGGCCGAGATGGAGGGCGCCCTGCATCCCTTCCGGTCGGGCTCCCGGGTCGAACCATCCCGCGGTACCGGACTCGGGCTGCCGCTGACCAAGGCCCTGACCGAGGCCAATCACGGTCGCTTCCGCATCTCCAGCCGGAAGGACGAGGGAACCCTGGTGGAGATGCTCTTCCCTGTGCCGGGGGCGACGAAGCGGGCCTGACACCGGGCCGGGGTCGCTGCAACCGGCCCACGCAGCGCGCGTTGGATTCACAGCGGAGGGGAGCCCTCCCCTGCCATGGAGACGAAGATGCGTGCGTTGACGTTGATCGCCGGTCTGGCGATCGGTCTGCCGGGGGTGGCCCTGGCCCAACAGAGTGGCACCGAGCCGAATCTGGGATCGGCCGGCCAGTTCCGGAATATCACTTCGACCGGCGTGACCAAGCCTCCAGGCCGGGCGGCCGCCCCCGAAGAGGATCGCGTGTCGGACACCACCCGCAAGCAGCGCGCCATCGACAAGAAGGTCGAGACCGGCATCTGCATTGGGTGCAACTGACGAGTGTTCAGACAAAAGACCGGTCCTGTCCCGCACCGCGCCATATGGGTGCTTGCGGGGAATATCTCGTTGAGCCTATGACGGTATTTGGAAGACCCGGCTGCGTGAACAGTCGCGATACGATCGGGCACCGATAGGGACAACGCGATGGACGAGAAGGTGGTCGAAGTGCGTTCGACGTGGAGCGAGGGCGCCCACGTCGACAACGCGAAGTACCTGGCCATGTACGAGGCCTCTGTCGCCGATCCAGAGCGGTTCTGGAGCGAGCACGGCAAGCGCATCGACTGGATGACACCCTTCACGAAAGTGAAGAACACGAGTTTCGAGCCCGGTCACATCTCGATCAAGTGGTTCGAGGACGGGCGGACGAACGTCGCTTACAATTGCATCGACCGCCACCTCGCGTCGCGGGGCGATCAGGTCGCGATCATCTGGGAAGGCGACGACCCGAGCGAGTCTAAGCACATCACCTATCGCCAGCTTCATTCTGAAGTCGGCAAGATGGCCAACGTCCTGCGCAATCGTGGCGTGTCCAAGGGCGACCGGGTCACGATTTACCTGCCGATGATCCCCGAGGCCGCCTACGCGATGCTCGCCTGCGCCCGCCTCGGCGCCATCCACTCCATCGTGTTCGGCGGCTTCTCGCCGGATTCGCTGGCCGGGCGTATCGAGGGCTGCGCCTCGAAGATGGTCATCACGGCGGACGAGGGCCTGCGCGGCGGCCGCAAGGTGCCGCTCAAGGCCAATGTGGATGCCGCCATCGCGCGCCTGCCCCAGGACAGCGTCGACCACGTGGTCGTGGTGCGCCGCACCGGGTCGTCGATCGCCATGGAGCCCGGCCGCGACGTCTATTACGACGAGGCCGCCGCCCAGGTCACCGACGAATGCCCGGCCGAGCCGGTGGAGGCCGAGCACCCGCTCTTCATCCTCTACACTTCGGGGTCGACCGGTCAGCCGAAGGGCGTCGTCCACACCACTGGCGGCTACCTCGTCTACGCCTCGATGACGCACCAGTACGTCTTCGATTACCGCGAGGGCGAGGTCTATTGGTGCACGGCCGATGTCGGCTGGGTCACGGGTCACTCCTACATCGTCTACGGGCCCCTCGCGAACGGCGCCACGACCCTGATGTTCGAGGGGATCCCGACCTATCCGTCGAACTCCCGCTTCTGGGAGGTGGTCGACAAGCATAAGGTCAATATCTTCTACACCGCCCCGACGGCGATCCGCTCGCTCATGGGCGGTGGCGAAGGCCCGGTGAAGAAGACCTCCCGCGCGTCCCTGCGCGTCCTCGGCTCGGTCGGCGAACCGATCAATCCGGAGGCCTGGGACTGGTACTACAAGGTCGTGGGCGATTCCCGCTGCCCCATCGTCGACACCTGGTGGCAGACCGAGACCGGCGGCATCCTGATCACGCCCCTGCCGGGCGCGACCAAGCTGAAGCCGGGCTCGGCGACGCGGCCGTTCTTCGGTGTCCAGCCCATCGTGGTCGATGCCGAGGGCAAGACGCTGGACGGGCCATGCGAGGGCAACCTCTGCATCAAGGATTCCTGGCCCGGCCAGATGCGTACGGTCTACGGTGACCACGAGCGGTTCGAGCAGACTTACTTCTCGACCTATCCGGGCAACTACTTCACCGGCGACGGATGCCGCCGCGACGCTGAGGGCTATTACTGGATTACCGGCCGCGTCGACGACGTCATCAACGTCTCGGGCCACCGGATGGGCACGGCGGAGGTGGAATCCTCCCTCGTCGCGCACCCGAAGGTCTCAGAGGCCGCGGTCGTCGGGTATCCCCACAATCTCAAGGGCCAGGGCATCTACGCCTACGTCACCCTGATGGAGGGCGAGGAGGGCTCGGAGGAACTGCGCAAGGAACTCGTGACCTGGGTCCGCAAGGAGATCGGTCCGATCGCCTCGCCGGATCTGATCCAGTTCGCGCCGGGCCTGCCGAAAACCCGCTCGGGCAAGATCATGCGCCGCATCTTGCGCAAGATCGCCGAGGACGAGTTCTCCTCGCTGGGTGACACCTCGACGCTCGCCGAGCCGGCGGTGGTCGACGACCTCATCGAGAATCGTCAGAACCGGACGCACTGAGCGCCCCGTTCCCTTCGATCGCGCGGATACGGCAACCCCGTGTCCGCGCAATTTGCTGCGCCGACAATTCACACGCCTTCAATCCGGAAGCCGCCCTGACAAGAGGCGGATCCCTGGGAGAAAACCGTCATGGCCGATCTGGAGACTGCGCGGATCGCGCAGAGCCCGCACTTCAAGGAACTGGTCCACGAGCGGACACGCTTCGGCTGGACCCTCACCATCATCATGCTGCTGATCTATTTCGGCTTCATCGGCTTGATCGCCTTCGACAAGGCGCTGCTCGCCGTCAAGATCGGCGGCGGCACCGCCTCCCTGGGCCTCGTCCTCGGCGTCGCCGTGATCGTGCTCGCCTTCATCCTCACCGGCATCTACGTCCAGCGCGCCAACGGCCGCTTCGACCAGCTGACCGCCGCCCTCAAGCGGGATCTCGGCCGATGATCCGTGCGAAGCATCCCCTCGTCCTCGGCTCCGCTCTGGCGGCCCTGGCCGTGACGGCGGCCTACGCCGCGGGCCCCGATCTCGGCGCGGTCAAGCAGTCGGCGACGAACTGGCCGGCCATCGGCATGTTCGCGTTCTTCGTGCTGTTCACCCTCGGCATCACCTACAAGGCCGCCAAAGGCACCAAGTCGGCGGCCGATTTCTATGCCGCCGGCGGCGGCATCTCGGCCGGCACCAACTCCCTGGCCATCGCGGGCGACTACATGTCCGCCGCCTCGTTCCTGGGCATCTCGGGCCTGGTCTACACCTCGGGCTTCGACGGCCTGATCTACTCAACCGGCTTCCTCGTCGGCTGGCCGATTGTGCTGTTCCTGATCGCGGAGCGCCTGCGCAACCTCGGCAAGTTCACCTTCGCGGACGTCGCCTCCTTCCGCCTCGACCAGACCTCGATCCGCATCATCTCGGCCACCGGCACGCTGGTGGTGGTGGCGTTCTACCTGATCGCCCAGATGGTCGGCGCGGGGAAGCTGATCCAGCTCCTGTTCGGCCTGCCCTACCTCTACGCGGTCATCATCGTCGGCGTGCTGATGATCGTCTACGTGGCCTTCGGCGGCATGAAGGCGACCACCTGGGTGCAGGTGATCAAGGCCTGCCTGCTCCTCGGCGGGGCGACCTTCATGGCCGGCGCCGTGCTGTACAAGTACGGCTTCAACCCCGAGACCCTGTTCGCCGCTGCCGTCGCCACCCACCCCAAGGGTGACGCGATTATGGCGCCGGGCGGCCTCGTCAACAATCCGATCGAGGCGATCTCGCTGGGTGTCGGCCTGATGTTCGGCACGGCCGGCCTGCCGCACATCCTGATGCGCTTCTTCACGGTGTCGGACGCCCAGGCGGCCCGCAAGTCGGTGTTCTATGCCACCGGCCTGATCGGCTACTTCTACATCCTCACCTTCATCATCGGTTTCGGCGGTATCGCCCTGCTGATGTCCGACCCGGCCTACTTCTCCCTCGACGCGGCCGGCGCCTTCGACAAGCTCAAGGGCATGATCGGCGGCACCAACATGGTGGCGGTGAACCTCGCCAACGCAGTGGGCGGCCCGTACTTCCTGGGCTTCATCTCGGCCGTGGCCTTCGCGACCATCCTGGCGGTGGTGGCGGGCCTGACGCTCGCCGGCGCCTCGGCGGTCAGCCACGACCTTTACGCTCAGGTGATCGCCCGCGGGCGCACCAACGAGGCGGCGGAGGTCCGGCTCTCCAAGATCGCCGCCGTCGTCATCGGCATCGTGGCGATCTATCTCGGCTACGTCTTCGAGAACCAGAACGTCGCCTTCATGGTCGGCCTCGCCTTCTCGGTGGCGGCCAGCTGCAACTTCCCGGTCCTGACCATGTCGATCCTGTGGAAGGGCACCACCACCTGGGGTGCCCTTATCGGCGGCCTCGTCGGCCTCGTCGCGGCGGTCGGGATGGTGGTGCTGTCGAAGGCAGTCTGGGTGACGACCTTCGGCAATCCCGTGGCGATCTTCCCCTACGACAACCCGGCCCTGTTCTCGATGCCGCTGGCCTTCCTGACGATCTTCCTCGTCTCGAAGCTCGACAACACCCGGCGGGCGAAAGCCGAGCGCGCACTGTTCGACGCGCAGTTCGTTCGCTCCGAGACGGGAATCGGTGCCGACGGCGCCCACGCGCACTAGCCGCCGCTGACGCAAACGAAGGCCACTCGAAGAGGGGCGCGACGCGAGTCGCGCCCCTCTTCGTTTCCTGGCCTGACTTTAATCCCGGCCAAAGACAAAAAAACTTCGCGGACGGCTAAAAAAATATCTGGATTCGATCTCTCGCGGTCGTCGGGGGACTTGGGCGAAAACGTGGCATGGCCTAGCATCGAGCCGCGGGTCCTCAGACTTAGGCTCAGGCGAGCCGCGGGCTGAACAGTCCGGGCAGCTTTTGCCGCAATGCTGCGGTCGCCGCAGGGTCCAACACGTCACGGGCGGACTACGCCTGGGCAAAACAAGACTTGGAGAAACGTCCCATGGTTGCGTCCAGCGCAATTCCCGTCAGCGATTCGGCCACGCGGCCGATGAGCGCCGGCGAGAAGAAAGTCATCCTCGCCTCTTCCCTCGGTACCGTCTTCGAGTGGTACGATTTCTACCTTTATGGATCGCTCGCGACGATCATCGGAGCGCAGTTCTTCTCGGCCTACCCGGAAGCGACGCGGAACATTTTTGCGCTGCTGGCCTTCGCGGCGGGCTTCCTGGTCCGGCCCTTCGGCGCCCTGGTGTTCGGCCGGCTCGGCGATATGGTCGGGCGCAAGCACACCTTCCTCATCACCATCCTCATCATGGGCATCTCGACCTTCTGCGTCGGCCTGCTGCCCTCCTACGACACCCTGAACGGCTACGGCATCGGCTGGGTCGCCCCGGTGACGCTGCTGGCGCTACGCATGCTGCAGGGCCTGGCTCTGGGCGGCGAGTACGGTGGCGCCGCCGTCTACGTGGCCGAGCACGCGCCCCGCGGCCGCCGCGGCTTCTACACCGCCTTCATCCAGACGACGGCGACGCTGGGCCTGCTGCTCTCGCTGGTCATCATCCTGTCGACGCAGGGCTACGTGAACGGCGCCTACGCGCCCACCGTCACCACGGCCGCCGACGGCACCCAGACCACCATCACGGCCTTCCAGGCCTGGGGCTGGCGCATCCCGTTCCTCGTCTCCTGCGTGCTGCTCGGCATCTCCGTCTGGATTCGCCTGCAGATGAACGAGAGCCCGGCCTTCAAGAAGATGAAGGAAGAGGGCACCCACTCGAAGGCGCCGCTCTCGGAGGCCTTCGGCCAGTGGCGCAACGCCAAGTGGGCGCTGCTCGCGCTCCTCGGCCTCACCGCGGGTCAGGCCGTGGTCTGGTACGCCGGTCAGTTCTACGCCCTGTTCTTCCTCCAGAGCATTCTCAAGGTCGACCAGTTCACCGCCAACGTGCTGATCGCCTGGTCGCTGCTTCTCGCCACCGGCGGCTTCCTGTTCTTCGGCGCGCTTTCCGACAAGATCGGGCGCAAGCCGGTGATCCTCGGCGGCTGCCTGATCGCGGCGCTGACCTACTTCCCGCTGTTCGAGCAGCTCACCGCCAACGCCAACCCGGCGCTTTACCAGGCGCAGTCCACGGTGCCGGTGGTGGTCAAGACCAACCCGGACGAGTGCTCGTTCCAGTTCAATCCGGTGGGCACGGCCAAGTTCACCAAGGAGTGCGACGTCGCGAAGGCGCTGCTCGCCCGTTCGGCCGTGAACTACACCACCGAGCCGGTCGCCGCGGGCGCGCCGACCATCGTGACCATCGCGGGCAAGGACTTCCCCGTCGCCGACCCGGCCTTCGCCAAGTCGGTTCCGGCCGCCCTGACCGCCGCCGGCTACCCGGCGCCCGCCGGCAACGCCACCATCGTGAAGGTCGCCAACCCGATCGACATCTTCACGGGCCAGAAGCTCATCGTCATCGGCATCCTGACGATCCTCGTCCTCTACGTGACGATGGTCTACGGCCCGATCGCGGCGGCCCTGGTGGAGCTGTTCCCGACCCGCATCCGCTACACCTCGATGTCGCTGCCCTATCACATCGGCAATGGCTGGTTCGGTGGCCTGCTGCCGGCCACCTCCTTCGCCATCGTCGCCCAGACCGGCAACATCTATAACGGCCTGTGGTACCCGATCGCGATCGCGGCGATGACCTTCGTCATCGGCCTCCTCTTCATCCCGGAGACCAAGGACCGCGACATCTTCACCTACGACGAGAACCCGGTCCGCTGAGGCCGGCTCTCCCCCGAGGGGCCCCGCCGCGAGGCGGGGCCCTTTTCGTTTCAGGTGGCTTGAGGCTCGGGCGTCGTCAGGAAGTCGGTGACCAGCAGGGCGTGGTCGGCGATGCTCTGGCGGGCATACGCCATGGCGAAGTCGGCGACCGCCTCGTCGAAGGCGGACCCCTTGCCGAGATAGCCGGCGATCATCGCGGCATCGCCCGAGCGGGCATGGGCGCGGGCGAGGGTCGTGCCGCAGAGCCGGGCGTAGGGCTTGGCGCCGCTCTCGGCGAGGATCTCCGCCACCGCCGACAGCTTCCGGTTCTTCAGCTGGCGCACGTAGTAGCAGCGGCCGCTCGCGTCGGAGACCGTCGTGCCGAGGAAGAGATCGCTCGCCGCCTGCATGATCCGCTGGCCGTCGATGACCCGCTGGCCCTCCGAGGCGACGCTGAAGGGCTTTAGCGCGAGCTGGCCGATCACGGACGGGCGGGCTTCCTTGATCTGCAGGAACAGCGGGGCGCCGTCCGCGTCGCTGTAGATCCCGACGGCGCAGACCAGCCCCACCGAGCCGATGCCGACGACCTTGAAGGCCACGTCGCGCTGCGCGTAGCGCGAGAGGAGGGTCCAGCGGTCGGCGGTGAGGCTGTGCGGGTAGGCGAGCAGGGCCGCCGCCGCGTCGCGCACCGCCTCGGTGAGGCCGCGGGGCCCCTCGTGGAAGATGATCGGCGCCTTGTCGGCGATGCGCCACTCCACCGGGTCGGTCTCGTGCGGGGCCACCGCGAGGGTGGGCACGTCGCCGCGGCTGAGGCCATCGGTATTCTCGGTCCCGGCCTCGGACAGGAGGCGCCGGCAGAGGTCGCCGTCGCCGAGGCGCCCGACCTCGTGGTCGAGGTCGATCCGGCTGTGCCAGATCGCCAGGGGCGAGAGAGCCGCGAGCTCGCGCATATGTTCGCGATAGGCCCGGACGCCGGCCCGTGCCGCCCGCCGCGCCTTGTCCGCGCCGTGCGGCAGGGCGGCCAGGGCGATGCTGGCGGCGAGGCGCTTCACGTCGACGGTGAAGTCGACGTTCCACAGGGTCTCGTCGAAATCGTTGATGTCGAACAGCGTCTGCCCCTCGGGGCTGCGGTAGACGCCGAAATTGCCGATGTGGCAGTCGCCGCAGGCCTGAACCGGGATGCCCGGCACCGGTACGCCCTCGAGGTCCGCCGCCATCACGGCGGCGGCCCCGCGCAGGAAGGCGAACGGGTCGGCCCGCATCCGCTCGCGGCGCAGGGGTACGAGCTCGGCGAGCCGGCCGGTTTCCCCGGCCTCGAGGATCGCGAGGGGATCGCGCTGCGGTGCGGGCCGCCAGTCGGCGTGCGACTCCCGCGAAACCTGCTCGCGCAGGCGCTTACCCGCCGCGCGGCGCTCGTCGCGGCGGCTGGATTGGTGGGTATGAGTCATGGGATCGGGCCTCGTGGACTCGAAGAAGCGTAGCCGTTCCCAGCCGCCCGGGCGAGGCGTCAGTGCCGGAAATGGCGGTGGCCGGTGAACACCATGGCGAGACCCGCCGCGTCGGCGGCCTTGATCACGTCGGCGTCGCGCATCGAGCCGCCCGGCTGGATCACCGCCGTGGCGCCGGCTTCCGCCGCCGCGATCAGCCCATCGGCGAAGGGGAAGAAGGCGTCGGACGCGACCACCGAGCCCTTGGCCAGGCTCTCGATCGCGCCGAGGCGCTTGGCGCCCTCGGCGGCCTTCCAGGCGGCGATGCGCGCGGAATCCACCCGCGACATCTGTCCGGCTCCGATGCCGACCGTCGCGCCGTCGCGCGCATACACGATGGCGTTCGACTTGACGTGCTTCGCGACCCGGTAGGCGAAGCGCAGGTCGGCGTATTCGCGCTCCGACGGCGCGCGCTGCGTGACGACTGTCAGCGGCATGTCGTCGACCACCGCGGCGTCGCGGGCCTGGACCAGGAGGCCGCCCGCGAGGGTCTTCATGGTCTCGCCGGCCCCGCGCGGGTCGGGCAGGCCGTCGGCCAGGAGGAGGCGCAGGTTCTTCTTGCCCGCGACGATCGCGATCGCCTCCGCGGTGGCGTCCGGTGCGATGATCACTTCGGTGAAGATCTCGACGATCCGGCGCGCGGCCTCGGCATCCAGGGGGCGGTTCAGGGCGACGATGCCGCCGAAGGCGGATGTCGGATCGCAACTGAGGGCACGCTCGTAGGCTTCGACGAGGCTCGCGCCCTCGGCCACGCCGCAGGGATTGGCATGCTTGATGATCGCCACCGCCGCCGAGCGCGCCGGGTCGAATTCGGCCACGCATTCGTAGGCCGCGTCGGTGTCGTTGAGGTTGTTGTAGGACAGGTCCTTCCCCTGGAGCTGGCGCGCCGTGGCGACGCCCGGGCGCGGCAGGCCGGGAGACCGGTAGAAGGCCGCGCTCTGGTGGGGATTCTCACCGTAGCGCAGGGGCTGGGCGAGGCTGCCGCCGAAAGCCCGATAGGTGGGCGTCGCCGCGCTTTCGATCTGGCCGGCGAGCCAGTTGGCAATGGCCGCATCGTAGGTCGCCGTGCGGGCGTAGGCCTTCTGGGCGAGGCGGCGGCGGGTCTGCGCGTGCAGGCTGCCGGCATTCGCCTCCAGCTCGGCGAGGAGATCGGCGTAGTCCGCGACGTCCACCACGACCGCGACGTCGGCGTGGTTCTTCGAGGCGGCGCGGATCATTGCCGGGCCGCCGATGTCGATGTTCTCCACGCAGTCGTCGTAGGCGGCGCCCTTCGCCACGGTCGCCTCGAACGGGTAGAGGTTGACCACCAGGAGATCGATGGCGCGGATCCCGTGCGCCGCCAGGGCGGCCTGATGCTCGGGGTTGTCACGCACCGCCAGCAGGCCCCCGTGGACGCCGGGATGCAGGGTCTTCACCCGCCCGTCCATCATCTCGGGAAAGCCGGTCAGGTCGGCGACCTCGGTGACCGGGAGTCCGGCCTCGCGCAGAGCCTTGTGCGTCCCGCCCGTGGACACGAGCGCGATGCCGAGGCGGTCGAGGGCGGTGGCGAACGCGACGAGGCCGTCCTTGTCCGAGACGGAGAGGAGTGCGCGGGTGACCCGCACCTGGTCATGCGACATGGCGTTGCGTCCGGAGGCAAGCGACGAGAAACTGAGCGGCGCCTACCATGAAATTGTGCGCTGCGGCCAGTCGTCCCCTCAGCCCTGGCGCGCCGGAACCCGGGCGAAGCCCCAACGGATGCGGGTGTCGTCCGCGACCGGCAGGTAGAGCACGATCTGGTCGGTGCGCCGGGCGCCGGTGATCCCCGCGAAGTAGACGCTCTCCTCCAGGGCCACGGGCACGCCCTCGGCACCGAAATGCCAGATCTCGCCGATCGGCGAGGTCAGTTCGAGGCGGCCGTCGTCGAGACCGCGCGCGGCGATCGCCGGATGGAGGTGGAAGCGCACCGCCACCTCCTGCGGCCGATGCCGGGCCTTGCCCCGCTTGCCGGCCGGCGGGCGCAGGAAGGCGTCCTCGCCTTCAAGGACGTTGCCGTTGCTCGCCAGGCGCCAGCGTCGTTCGTGGACGATGCCGAGATCGCCCGCATAGCCGTCGTGGCGCGCCGCCAGGATGGTGGCGCCCTCCTCCGTCGTCCGCTCGGACTTCACGTCGCGCGGGCCGCGCAGGATCACGGGGCCGATCCGGTGCGAGAGCCAGGTCACGGCCCAGCGCTCGTACCAGGCCCCGCCCCCCACGAGGAAGCGGCAGGACGAGGTGTCGCCGACCGTCGCGGTGGAATGGGCGGCGGTGCTGCGGGCGAGACGGCGCAGCTCGGGACCGCTCGCGGGCAGGCCGCAATTGACGACGATGCGCTGGGGGCCGCTCGACATCTCGAAGGACAGGCACCCTGCCCCGGCGTTGATGGAATCGGGCAGCGGCGGCGGCGCGCCGACATCGGCGACGACGAGGACCCGCCCGCCCTCCAGGCGCTCGTAGCCGGAATTCGGCGCGTGCATCATCGGTTGGGCCAGGGCGCCGTCGTAGACCAGCAGGGTGGCGAGGTGGTCGGCCGCCGTGGCGCCCATGCCGTTGAAGTGGCTCAGCGACGCATCGGGGTGCCGGAGCAGGCGCAGGAGCGGCAGCATGCGGTCGATGGCGTGCAGGAGCGCTTCCGGCGGGTCGATGCTGCGCGACAGGAAGCTTTGGCGCAGGGGCAGCAGGTCGAGGAGCAGTTCCATGGCGAACCGCGGATCGCGGCTGCGATGGCCGCCGTCGCGCAGGATCTGTCGCTCGAGTTCCCGCACCAGGATGCGGGTCGAGCGGCGCAGGATCGCCTGGATGCCGTCGCAGCACAGGCCCGCGTAGCAGAGCGCCACCGCCGCCAGCAGGCGGTTCTGCGGGGCGATGCTCCGGCGCAGGTCGCTCTCGAGGTCGCGGGCCGTTTTGCCGAGGGCCTTCAGGAAGGCCTGGTAGAAGGCGTGGTCGGCCCCCTCCAGGACGAGGGGCGACTGGCACAGGAACGAGATCAGCCGGCGGGCGGCGACCGGCGTCGGCCGGGCGAGGGCCGCGTCGCCCCGGCCGGCGATGAAATCGGCCACGAAGGCGCGGGCATTGGCGCGGGCCAGGGCCGTATCGGCCGCGCGCAGGTGGCGCAGCCAGCCGAAGCCGTAGAGGATGTCGGCCCATTCCGGAGAGGGCGGTGCGTAGTCGAAGGGCGAGCGACCGCTCACAGACAGGGAGCGCCCGGCGAAGACGAACAGGCCGGCATAGATGTCGTCGGCGAAGGTCGCGTCGCTGGTGCGTAGGTCGTGCGGTGCGATGACGAGCGCTGTGACCCGGGCGCGGGCCAGAATATCGGGTCGGCCGGTCACCCGGGCATAGGTGTCGCGCACCGAGCGCGCGACTTCGCGTCCGATCAGCCGATAGAAGCGCCAGCGATCAGTCCCCCAACGCACGCGCTCTCCTCTTCCGGGGGCACAGCCGCGGGCTGGCGTCGCTCCGCGTCCTGTCCATCTTGTAACTAGGCCGTGGGCCTTAACCTGCGGTTAACCTCAAGTCACCCGCCCCATCGGGGGCAGACGGCCTCATTCCGCCGGGCCAGAGGCGACCGGGCGCATCGGCCGGGCGCTGCGGGCATCCGCGGCCTTCAGCGCCTTCCAGCTGTTTGGCTGCGCCACGAAGGCCCGCAGCGCCGCGGTGTTGGCCGCCGCTTCCTCGGGTGAGAGATCCTGGCGGGAGACGGCGTCCGCCTCGGCGAACTTGCCCTGCAGCCCGAGCACCAGGGCGAGGTTCTGGCGTACCCGTGCGTCGGCGCGGGGCTGTTCGGAGGCCCGCCGCAGGGTCGCCTCGGCCTGCGGCAGCTGGCGGCCGAGGGCGTAGGAAAGTCCGAGGTTCGACAGGATGACGGGATCGTCCGGCTGGATCTTCAGCGCCGCCTCGTAGAAGCCCTGGGCCCGGGTATGGTCGTTGAGCTGGTCTGCCACCGCGCCCTGGGCGGAGAGGACGCGCCAGTCGGGACGCGCCGGCGTGTGGGCGTTCTGAAGGACGTCGGCCGCCTCCTGGAATCGACCGACCTCGGACAGGCTCTTGCCGTAGGCAGCCAGGACGGTGTTGTTCTTCGGGTTGCGCAGGGCCGCCTGCTGCAGGACCGCGACGGCCTGGGTCTTCTGGTTCGTGGCGCGCAGGGCTTGGGCGTAGCGCAGGGCCAGCGACAGGTCGTTCGAGTCGGCGGCGTACTTCTCGCCGAGGGCCTCGACCTCCCGTCGGCTGATGACGGCGGGGCTCGGGGAGCGGCCGAAACCCGGAAGGGAGATCCCCCCGATGGAGCCGGTCGTTTCCGGCGACCGGGACTGGCAACCGGCGGTGAGGGCCGCGATGAGCGCCGCCGCCAGGACGGGCATCGGGCGCACCCGGGAGAAGTTGACCAGCGGCCGGACCATGACGCGCTCCACGACGGCCCGCAGGGGCCTAGGATTTGCTCCGGCGAGCGCTTCGCGCTCCCGTTGCCCCGGTGATAGAGCGTTAACCCTAACCCGCCGTTAATCTCCCGCCCCTGCCCTCGCGAGCGCCATGACCCAGACCCTGTCCCGCCTCGTTGCCGATCCGGGCGACGCGATCCCGATCCTGAGCGTGACTCCGGAGACCTGGCCCCGGCTCGAGGCGGCGCTGCCGGCCCCGCAGGCGGCCTATGCCCGCGCGACCGAGTTCGTGCCGAAGGCCGGGCGGATCGCCCTCCTCCCGGCGGCCGACGGTCGGCTGGGGCAGATCCTGTTCGGCCTGGGCGATCGCAGCGATCCGCTGATCGCCGGCAAGCTCCCCGGCGCCCTGCCGCCCGGCACCTATCGCCTCGTTCCTGCGGACGGGTTCGATGCCGGCGCCGCTTCCCTCGCCTGGCTCCTCGGGAGCTATCGCTTCGCACGCTACCGCGAGGCCGGCTCCGAGCGCCCGGCCCTCGTCGTGCCGGACGGGGTCGACGGTGCGGCCGTCACCCGCATCGCCGAGGCCGTGGCGCGGGGCCGGGACCTCGTGAACACGCCGGCGAACGACCTGGGGCCGGCCGAGATCGAGGCCGCGGTGCGCGCGGTCGCCGAGCGCCACGGCGCCACCGTCTCGGTCGTGACCGGGGAAGACCTCGCCGTGGCGTTTCCCCTCGTCCACACGGTCGGGGCGGCCTCGCCGCGGGCCCCGCGCCTCATCGACCTCGCCTGGGGACCGACGGACGCGCCCCGCGTGACCCTGGTCGGCAAGGGCGTCGCCTTCGACACCGGCGGACTCGACATCAAACCGTCCAGCGGCATGCTGCTGATGAAGAAGGACATGGGCGGTGCCGCCGCCGCCCTGGCGGTCGCCGACATGGTCATGGGCTCGGGGCTGAACCTGCGCCTGCGCCTGATCGTGCCGGCCGTGGAGAACGCCATCTCGGGCAGCGCCTTCCGTCCGGGCGACGTGATCCGCAGCCGGGCCGGGCTCACCGTCGAGATCGGCAACACCGATGCCGAGGGGCGGCTGATGCTCGCCGACGCCCTCGCCCTGGCGGATGCCGACGCACCGGACCTGCTCTTCGACTTCGCCACCCTGACGGGGGCGGCACGGGTCGCGCTCGGACCCGACCTTCCGGCCTTCTTCACCGAGGACGAGGCCCTGGCCGCGGCGGTGTCCGAGGCCGGAATCGCCGTCGCGGATCCGGTCTGGCGCCTGCCCCTGCACAAGCCCTATGCGCGCCTGCTCGATTCGAAGGTCGCCGACCTGAACAACGTCTCCGGCGGCCCCTTCGCCGGGGCGATCACGGCGGCCCTGTTCCTGCGCCGCTTCGCCCCCGGCACCCGGGCGCACGTCCATTTCGACCTGTATGGCTGGAACCCGTCCACCAAACCCGGTCGGCCGGAGGGGGGCGAGGTGCAGACCGCCCGCCTCGTCCACGACCTCCTCGCGCGCCGCTATCCGAAAGCCTGATTGCGAGGAGGCCCGCGCGGGCGCGTGGCTTCAGAGGCCGAGCATCGCCTTCTCGGATTCGTAGGCGGCCCGGACCGGCTCCGCCCCGTAGAGCCGCTCCAGCCGCCGCACGGTGAAATGCGCCCGGGCGGTGGACTGGAAGTGGTCCATGAAGGCGGCGTTCACCGCCGCCCCACCGACGGCTCCCAGGATGGGGACGGCCTGCGCCGCCACCTTCTGGGAGACGACCAGGCCGAAGCGGGCCGCGATCTGCGTCGAGAAGCGGATCAGGGCCGGCGCGGCCTCGTCGAGGAGGGCGCGGTTGCCGGCATAGCGCGCCGCCTCGACCATCGTCTTGGCCAGGGCCGCGCGCACGGCGAAGTAGCCGCTCTCGGTGAGCGCGCTGCCCGCCGCCTCGCGACCGCCCAGGGCGAAGACCTGCACGCAGGCCAGGGCATTCTCGGGATCGCTGAGGTCCTCGCCCTCCTCCCGGGCGATCTGCGCGATCGAGCGCAGCATCAGGGTGGTGGAGACCGGCAGTTCGATCGCGAGCGTCGCGAGGCCGAAGGCGCCCCCGAGGGCACCGGAGACGGCGGCCATCGCCTTGTGGCCGAAGGCGCTGGAGGGCAGGTACTTCGCCAGGCGCGTGGTCGTGCGGACCGTCGCGGAATCCGTGTCGGCCGGACCGGCGAGAAGCGGATCGGCCGGAACCGCGATCGCGCGCCCCTCCGGCAGCGTCGCCAGGGCGATTTTGAGCGAGGCGCGCATGGCGCTCTCCGTCGCCTGCGACACCGCGTCGGTGACCTGCGCCGGCAGGGCCCGTCCGATCATGTCCAGGGGCGCGCCGGCCACGGCCGAGAGCCGCGCCGCGAGGCCGGGCTTCTCCAGCGCCTCGACGGCGCGCCGCAAAGCCGCGCGATCGGCCTCGCTCAGGCCGGGAATGCCGGGGCTCACGGCCGGGGCGGTGGTGGTGTCGTCGACGAGTTTGATGTTGCTCACGTCTGCTGTCTCATCCGTGTGCCGGGTGGGGTTTCGCGGGCCGGCCTGCGCCAGGGTGGTCCTGGCCGGTGGAAGCAAGGCCGGGGCCCCGCGGATGGTTCCCGCCGATCTCGTCGCCCGCGGCCGCTTCGGGGCGGACCGGGTCCGTCGCGGTCGCTTCGGCGGCGGACGCCTTTCGCCCGCCCGCCCGGCCGACCAGCAGGCAGAGGACGACCACCGGGATGCCGACCGCCGCCGTGAAGGCGAAGAAGACCGGATATCCGTAGGCCGCCACGACGAAGCCGGAGGTTCCGGCCACGAGCTTGCCCGGCAGCGCATAGAGCGAGGAGAAGAGTGCGTACTGCGTCGCCGCGAAGCCGGGCGCGGTCAGGCTCGACATGTAGGCGATCAGGGCCATCCCGGCGAAGGAGCCGCAGAAGTTGTCGATCGAGATCGTCGCCGTGAGACGCCAGACCTCCGGTCCGCCGAAGGACAGCCATGAGAAAGCGAGGTTCGAGGCCGCACCCAGGAAGGCGCCGACCACGAGAGTGGGGAACAGGCCGAAGCGCGTCATGGCCCAGCCGCCCACGAAGGCGCCCGCGATGCCGACCCAGATGCCGTAGAGCTTCGAGACGGCTCCGATCTCCACGAGGCTGAACCCCACCTCCCGGTAGAGGGGGCTCGCCATCACGCCGGAGATGAAGTCCGGCAGGCGATAGAGGGCGACGAGGAGCAGGATCGCCCAGAGGCGGGCGCCGAGCCGCGTGTGCAGTTCGGTGAGGGGCTCCAGCACCGCGCCCCGGAAGGTCCAGGTCCTCGCCGGGGCGGCCGGCGTCGCGTCGGTGATCGCGCGGTCGTAGGCCGGGGCGAGCAGCGCGGCCACCATGCCGACGGCCATCAGGGCCGCCATCGACAGGTAGGCGACGTTCCAGCCATAGGCGCTGGCGATGAAGAGGGCTCCGGCGCCGGCCGACATCAGGGCGAGGCGGTAGCCGAGGTTCGAGGTGGCGGCCATCACCCCCTGCAGGTCCGTGCCGGCGGCGTCGATGCGCCAGCCGTCGATGACCACGTCCTGCGTCGCGGCGCAGAAGGCGACGAGGAACGCACCGAGGCCGAGAAGCGCCAGGCTGGTGCCGGGATCGGCGAAGGCCATGAGGCTCAGCGACAGGGCGACCGCGCACTGGGTCGCGATCATCCAGGCCCGGCGGCGGCCCAGCGCCCGGCTCAGCACCGGCACGTCGAACCGGTCGATGATCGGGGCCCAGAAGAACTTCAGGCTGTAGGGGAGCGCCAGATAGCTGAACAGGCCGATCGATTTGATGTCGACGTCCGAGTAGGCGAGGCGCGTCGAGAAGGTCCCGAGGACCAGCAGCAGCGGCAATCCCGACGAGAAGCCCAGGGCGAGCATCAGGAGGATCCGGGGATCCTCGACGATGTCCCTCAGTCGGAGGCGGCGGCTCGGGATCTCCAGCGCGTCGCTTTGGGCCATGGCATGGAACTCCTGGGGGCCGAAAGGCTTGATGCCCGCAGACCATAGCAGGCCTCCGCGCCGCCCCGGCACGGGGCTGTCGCCGGGCCCGCGTGCCGTGGCGCATCGCTTACCATCGGCAGCATGCCTTCCGAAATCTTAACGCGAGGTCTCGCATCTTCCTGTTAGCGGCCCGATCGCCTCCAAGAGGTTCCTCGATCCAGGTGTTGACGGCGGGGTTTCCCGGCAGTTCAAGTCTGTGGTCGCGCCCGAGTGGACCGGCGACGGGCCAACGTTCAGGTCAACATTTCGGGTGTCTCGTCTTGGCTGAAGCCGATCATGACGCATAGGGAAACGCCGGGCACCGGAGCA
Organism: Methylobacterium sp. 001424705; assembly: GCF_059816145.1. Classification (NCBI taxonomy): domain Bacteria; kingdom Pseudomonadati; phylum Pseudomonadota; class Alphaproteobacteria; order Hyphomicrobiales; family Methylobacteriaceae; genus Methylobacterium; species Methylobacterium sp. 001424705. The sequence goes on from NZ_JCBANU010000025.1 coordinate 24,531, forward strand.
CGCGGCCTCGGCATCAGCGCAGGCGCATTCGTGGCGGCGTTCACCGCGAGTCCGACGCCCATGGTCCTCACCGACCCGCGCCAGCACGACAACCCGATCGTCTGGGCGAACGAGGCCTTCCTGAGCCTGACCGGCTACGCCTGGGAGGAGATTTCGGGTCGGAACTGCCGCATGCTGCAGGGACCCGAGACCGATCCGCGGGCCGTGCGTCGGTTGCGCGACGCGGTGATCGCCGGGCGACCCATCGAGATCGAGCTGGTCAATTACCGGAAGGACGGGACCTCGTTTTGGAACGGCATGACGGTCGCCCCGGTGCACGATGAGACGGGGCAGATCGTGCATTTCTATTCGGCGCAGGCCGACATGACCGGCAAGTACCGGACCGAAGTCGCGATGAAGGACGCGCACGACGAGCTCGAACGACGGGTCGGGGAGCAGACCGCCCACCTTCGCGCCGCACTCGAGCAGAAGACCGCGCTCCTCCACGAGGTCGACCATCGGGTCAAGAACAACCTCCAAGTCATCTCCTCGCTGATGCTTCTCAAGGCGCGGCGCACCCCGCGCGGAGAGGCCAAGGATGCCCTGCAGGGCATGGCGGAGCGCATCGGCGCCCTCTCGACGGTGCACCGGATGCTCTACTCCACCGGCGACGTCACGCGGTTCGACCTGCGCGAGTTCGCCGACGACTTCGTCTCGGAGCTGGTGGCGGGGCTCGACACGGACCGGACGGCCGTCAGTGCGGAGATCGACTCGATCGCCGTATCGGCCGCGATGGCGGCGCCCCTGGCGCTGATGTTGCACGAACTGGCGACCAACGCCGTCCGGCACGCATTCCCGGACAGCAGGCCCGGGCGCATCACGATCAGCGCGCAGCGCAGCGACGACGGCCTGCGCATGCTGATCGAGGACGACGGCGTCGGTTTGGCCGGTGGCACGCCGAATCCGGCCGGCTTCGGTCGCTCCCTGGTGGAGATGGTTGTGCGGCAGCTTCGCGGGGTGATCGCCTGGAGCGACGTCGCACCGGGCACCCGCGTCGAGATCCTCGTTCCCCTCGACGCGATCTCCCTCCAGAGTCCCATCACGGATCGGGCGCCGGGGCCCGAATGGGCTTCCCCATGACCGAGACGCCCCTGCGGATCCTCGTGGTCGAGGATGAGGTCCTGATCGCCCTCGAACTGGAATGCCTGCTCGATGACCTCGGCCACATCACGGTCGGCGTCGCGGGGAATTCAGCGGACGCGATCGCCCTGGGGCAGGCGACCTCCCCCGACGTGGCGTTCGTGGACATCCACCTGATCGACGGCCCCACCGGCGTCGAGGTAGCCCGCGCCCTCAGCGCCGATCCTCACACCACGGTCGTGTTCATGACCGCGAACGCCAAGCGCATCCCCGACGATTTCGCCGGCGCGGTCGGGGTCATCGCGAAACCCTATTCCGAGCGGGTGGTCGCCGGCGCGCTGCGCTACGTCGCCGACCGGCGCGCGGGCCTCGCGGCCACGGTCGAGGGGCTGGACGGGTTTCGCCTGGCCTCGGCGCCCGAGACCGGCGAGCGGCATACACCGGTCCGTTGAGGTCCGGGGAGCGGACTTCGCGGCTCCCGGCACGCGAACGGGCTAGCGATTCGTGGGTCCGGCGCCAGCGGTAGCCAAGGCGCGGCGGTTCTCAGCCTGACTGCTGACTTCTCCATAGAACTTGTTCGCATCGCCGAGCTGGATCGAGGGCTGGCAATTCGGCGTGCACGAATAGGATTCGCGCTCGAGACCGCGCTGAACCGTGATGACGGCCGCCTGCGGCGCCTGCACGCTGATCGTGGATTCCGCCAGCATGTGGCCGGCGGCGTCGAGGGCGATCAGGTTGGTGCTGCCGAAGCTCTTCCCGGTCAGGATCAGGATGCCGTTACGCTGGAGGGCGACGTCGGCGATCATCGGATTGCCGACGATGACGGTCTGGGTCTTCTCGGGCAGGCGCATGACCTTGGCGTTGTCGACCGTGACCGCCACGATGGTCGGCGGCGCGTCCGGTGCCTGAGCGCGCACCGACCCGCATCCGAAGACGGCGTACCCGGCCAGGAGAAGCGCCGTCAGGATCCGGAGAGGGATGTGGGACGGATTGGTTGGGGAGTGCATCGGACGCTCACTGGACCGCACGGCACGACGCAGATCGTGATTGATCTCGGTGCATCGGGACGCACCCACCGGCCGAAGCTCGACGACCAAGAGACACCAGTACGGTAAACGAACCGATAATCACGTTGTCCGACCAGTGATAAGAGACCCCCATCGGAACCGCCCGTGAATGCGGGGGGCGTGAAGTCGACGCGTTCGATCACCAGAAGTCTCGGATCGAGCCCCAAGCTCCGCTGACGAGGGCGGCGTGCGGCTTTTAACCAACCCTTCACCACATCACGAAGCGGTTTCCTCCGCCCGGGTTTCGGCGACCGATTTAACCCAATGGCAACGGCGCCGGGGCACACTCCACCTGTCGCCGATTGAGACGCCTACAGCGTGAACGGCACATGCCTTTCCAGGGGAGTTTTGCCATGACCACCATGTTCAAGCGTTTCGTGGCCGACGAGTCCGGCGCGACCGCGATCGAGTACGGCCTGATCGCGTCTCTGATCGCCGTCGCCGTCGTCACCGTTCTGACAACGGTCGGCACGAACCTGCGTGCGACTCTCACCACCGTGGCGAACAACCTCAAGAGCTCGTAATCGCGGTCCGCGCACCCGGGACGGTCTCGCGGCTGCGGCCCCGGTGGCCGAGCGGTTCGCTGTAGATCTTCCGATTTTGCCGGTTTCGAGGAGTATTGCGGGATGTCCGCGATGCTCCTCGCTCCGTTTCGGATCTGCGGGATCGTTCGCGCGCGTGGCGTGCGCCCTTTCGGGTTTCGCGGCACGGACTCTTAATCCCGGTCCGGGATCATGGGGCAAGGCCGGGGTTCCCCAGGGCCTTCCGCCCGCGAGAGACCCGCGCCCGCAAAATGTTGCGCCCGCAAGAGACAGGACCGAGAACGACATGGCCAGCGTCAGCCTCCTCGTCGTGTTTCCGTTTCTCATGGCCTACGCCGCCGTCAGGGACCTCCTGACGATGTTGATCCCCAACACCGTCTCGGTGGCACTGGTCGTCGGCTTCGCGGTCTTCGCCGTCGCCACCGGCCTGGGCTGGGACGATCTCGCCGGGCACCTCGGCGCCGGCGCCGCGACCCTCGTCGTGACCTTCACGCTCTTCGCCTTCGGCTTCATCGGTGGCGGCGACGCGAAGCTCGCGGCCGCGACGGCCCTGTGGATCGGCTTCGACCAGCTGGCCGGCTACCTCCTCATCGCCTCGCTCGCCGGCGGCGCACTGACCCTGACGCTCCTCGCGTTGCGCCAGCAGCCGCTCCCGCCCACGATCGCCCGCCTTCCCTTCGTGCTTCACCTGCACGATGCGAAGACCGGCGTGCCCTACGGCATCGCCCTCGCCCTCTCGGCGCTCCTCGTGCTGCCCGACACGGCCATCTGGCTTCGCCTGGTCGCGGTCTGAACGGCATTGCTCCTCGGTTCGGCAATGCGTCGAACCGATTACTCCTTGTTAACCGTAATTTGAGGAATGCCAGGCCAATCTGAACCGACACGGCGATGTGCCGTCGCAGGTTCGAGTTCGGCGATGAAACCAGCCAGACTGGCCGTCCTTGCCATAGCCCTCGTGGCAGGTGGTGGCGCGGCGTTGTTGATCAGTGGGGAGGACAGGCCGGTCGTGCAGCCGGCCGCCATCGTTCCGCCTCCCGTCGTGCCGATGACGGACGTGCTCGTCGCCGCCGCCGAATTGCCGATGGGCCAGAACATCCAGGCACCGGACCTTCGTTGGCAGCCCTGGCCCAACGATGCCGTCACCAGCGGCTACATCACCCGCACCAATTCGCCCCGCGGCATGGAGGAGATCGTCGGGTCGATCGCCCGGTCGAGTTTCCTCGCCGGTGAACCGATCCGGCCGCAGAAGCTCGCCCGCTCCGACGGCGGCTTCATGGCCGCGATCCTGCCCGCCGGCATGCGCGCCGTCGCCATCACCATCGACGCGATCGGCAGCAGCACGGCAGGCGGCTTCATCCTCCCCAACGACCACGTGGACGTGCTCCGGACCTATCGGGACGAGGAATCCTCGCGCGGGAGCGCGGAGGTACAGGTCTCGGAGACGTTGCTCCAGGACGTGCGCGTCCTGGCGATCGGGCAGATCCTCCAGGAGAAGAACGGCAACACCGTCGCCACCGGCCAGACGGCGACGTTGGCCCTGACGCCGGCCCAGGCCGAGACCGTCACGCTCGCCCAGAAAGTCGGTCAACTCTCGCTCTCCCTGCGGAGCCTCGTGGATAGCGGGCGCGCGGGCGAGCCCATTCTCGAGGGTCGTCCGGAGACGGCCCTGACCGTGGTGCGGTTCGGCGTCGCGAAGCAGCAATCGCGACGCTGAGGGAAGCACACGCACCATGACTGAGGACACGTCGATGACCCTCTCCCCCTGGCCGGCGGCGCGCCGCACCCCACTGCTGGCTTGCCTCCTCGCCGGCATCCTGCCCAACGCGATGGTCAATCCGAGCTACGGCCAGCCCTCCGGCGGACTGACGGCGGCGCCGATCCTCGCGGTCGGGACCAACGAGGCGGCGACCTCGCGCCGGATCGATCTCACCATGGGACGCTCCCTGGTGATCGATCTGCCGCGCGACGCCAAGGAGGTCTTCGTCGCCAATCCGAAGGTCGCCAACGCGGTCGTCCGCTCGACCCGGAAGGTGTTCATCATCGGCATGGAGAACGGGGCCACGTCGATCTTCATCATGGATGCCGAGGGCCGGCAGATCACGGCCCTCGACGTCACGGTGGCGCGCGACCTCAACGTGCTTCGCCAGACCCTGAACCAGAGCATCGCCGGGGGACGCTTCGACGTGCGCGCCGCCGGGGATTCGGTCGTGCTGACCGGGACCGTCAACTCGGCGTCCGAGGCGGCCCAGGCCCTCGACATCGCCAATGCCTTCGTGGGGATCTCGGCCGCCGGCGCCGCGGCGCGCGGCGCCGTCATCAACAACCTGACGATCCGCGGCAAGGATCAGGTCATGCTGCGCGTCACCGTGGTGGAGGTGTCGCGCACGGTCCTGAAGCAGTTCGGCGTCAATCTCAGCGGCGGCTGGTCCGGCCTGAACCTCGTCAACACGGCGCCGCTCGCCCTGAACGGCGGCTCGTTCCCCACCGGCAACCTCCTGTCCGGAACGATCAACGGGCCGGGCGGAGCGAACCTCACGGCCACCCTGCGGGCCTTCGAGCAGGCCGGCGTCTCCCGTGTTCTGGCCGAGCCGACCCTGACGGCGATCTCCGGCGAATCGGCGACCTTCACGGCCGGCGGGCAGATCCCGGTCCCGTCGAACCTGAGCTGTACCTCCGTCGGCACCAGCACGATCCAAACCTGCGTTCCGAGCGTCAGCTACAAGGATTACGGCGTCAGCCTCAACTTCACGCCTGTGGTGCTGGCGGAGAACAAGATCTCGGTGCGCGTGGGCACCCAGGTCACCGAGATCGACCAGCAGAACGCCTTGAACCTGAACTTCACCGGCACCACCACGGCCGTGCCGGGCTTCACCGTCCGCAAGTCGGAGACCACGATCGAGCTCGCTTCCGGCGCGACGATGATGACCGCCGGCCTGATCCAGCAGCGCAACAAGGCGGCGATCACCGGCTTGCCCGGCCTGATCAACCTGCCGATCATCGGCGCGCTCTTCCGGTCGCGCGATTATCAGCGGCAGGAAACCGAGCTGATGATCATGGTCACGCCCTACATCGCCAAGCCGATGGAGCCGCGCCAGGTCTCCCGCCCGGATGACGGTTTCGTCGATGCGCAGGATGCGCAGGCCATCCTGCTCGGGCGCTTCAACCGCCTCTACGGCGTCGCCGGCGCCAGTCCCCTCGGCAGCGCCTATCGCGGCCGCGTCGGCTTCATCACCGATTAGTCCGGCGCTCTCCCGACCGATCCAGGCGCTCCGGCCCCGGCCTCTGCAGGACCCTCCCCCGATGTCCACCTCTCCCCTCCGCACCCCCCTGGCCCTCGTGGCCGTGGCCGGCGTCGCCGCCCTGCTCGGGGCCTGCCGAGCCGATCCCGTCGTGACCACCGGCTCGCTCTATCCGGCCGACTACCGCGCGCGGCATCCCCTCGCCCTCGCCGAGGGCGTGCGCACCCTCGACGTGTTCGTCACGGGCACGGGCCATCTCGATCCGCGTCAGGCCGCCGACGTCGACGCGTTCCTGCTGGAATTCCGGCGCTACGGGCGCGGGACGCTGGCCCTCGACGTTCCCGCCGGCGGCACGCCCCGGACAGCGGCCGCGGTGGAACGGACGGCCGCGGCCCTGCATCGCATGAGCCTGAACGGCGGCGTCTCCGACCGCCAGGTGGTGGTCGCCCGTTATGCGGTGGCCAATCCGAACCTTGCGGCGCCCCTCCGGCTCAGCTTCCAGCGCATGGAGGCCAGGGGCGGGAGCCAGTGCGGAACCTGGCCCCAGGATCTGGGCGTCGGAGATCCGGCCTTCAGCGGCCGCAACGAGGCCTACTGGAACTTCGGCTGCGCGACGCAGTCGAACGTCGCCGCGCAGATCGCGGATCCCGTCGATCTCGTCCGCGCCCGCCCGGAAGGTCGGATCGATACGATCCGGCGCACGAACGACATCGGCAAGATCCGCGACGGCAAGGATCCGTCAATCGAATGGCGTCAGGATGGGAAGACCTCGATCAAGGCGCAGGTCTCCCAATAACCGCGTCGGGCGGGCGCACCGTCTCGCCCGCGACGTGCCCCATCTTCGCTCCCGCATCGGCGGCAACCTGAACCGGAATTCCCTCCATGACGGATCTGAACGAGACGTCCGAGCGCATCATCGCTCCCGTGCCGCGGATCACGATTCAGGCGTTCTGCGAGACGCAGGAGAGCGCAGCGCTGATCGAGTCGGCCGGCGCGGATCGGCGCCTGCAGAAGGCGCACATCAAGGTTCAGATGGGCGGCGGCGCGGCGGCGGTCGAAGCGTATCGGCATGCTCCCACGCCGAACGTCATCGTCATCGAGACCCAGGGGGCGAAGTCGCGCCCGCTCGAATGCCTCGATTCGCTGGCCGAGGTCTGCGACGAGGGAACGAAGGTCGTCGTCATCGGGCATGTCAACGACGTCGCGCTCTACCGGCAGTTCATCCAGCGAGGCGTCAGCGAGTACCTGATGGCGCCGGTGCGCCCGATCGATCTCATCCAGGCGATTTCGGACCTGTTCACGGCGCCGGGCGCCAAGCCGGTCGGCCGCACCGTCGCCGTCGTCGGCGCGAAGGGGGGGGTCGGCGTCTCCACCCTCGCGCACAACCTGGCCTGGACGATCGGCCGGGAGCAGGACACCGCGACGGTCATCGCCGACCTCGATATCGCCTTCGGGACCGCGAGCCTGAACTTCAATCAGGATCCGCCCCAGGGCATCGCGGAGGCTGTGTTCGCGCCGGATCGCCTGGATTCGAATCTCCTCGACCGGCTCCTGTCGAAGTGCAGCGACAATCTCTCCCTGCTCGCGGCCCCCGCCACCCTGGACCGCACCACCGATCTCGCCGAGCCGGCCTTCGACCATCTGCTCGACCTGTTGCGGGCCGCCGTGCCATGCGTCGTCCTCGACGTGCCGCACCAGTGGACCGCCTGGTCGCGACGGCTCATGATCAGCGCGGACGAGATCCTGATCGTCGCAAGTCCCGAGCTCGCCGCCCTGCGCAACACGAAGAATCTTCTGACGCTTCTGCAGCAGAACCGCCCGAATGATCGCAAGCCCCGCATCATCCTCAACGGCGTCGGGGTGCCCAAGCGTCCCGAGATCGCCGCGGCCGAGTTCGCCAAGTCCCTCGACACCACGATCACGGCCGCGATTCCCTTCGATGCCGCGCTGTTTGGGACCGCCGCCAACAACGGGCAGATGATCGGCGAGGTGCAGGCCAACGCGAAGGCGGCCGAGATCTATTCGTCGCTCGCCGCCTCCATCACCGGCCGCGCCGAACTGCGCCGGGCGCGCCCGAACCTGTTCGAGCCGCTGCTCTCCAAGCTCGCCCGTCGCAAGGCGTCGTGATGCTCCGGCCTGCTCCCCGTGACCTGATCGCCAGGAGGCTGCACCATGTTCGGTAGACGATCCGGCAGCGCAGCGGTGCAGGCGCCGCGTCCGGCGGCCGTGGTCGACAAGCCGGAAGTTTCGCTGCCGGTCCACGACGATTCCGCCCTGCGCCCCCGCGCGGAGGCGCCCCGCCGGCCCGAGCCCGCGCCCGTCACGGAGTCGGCCAAGTCCGAGGACTACTTCCGCACCAAGAGCATGATCTTCGGGGCATTGATCGAGGCAATCGATCTGTCCCAGCTTTCGCGTCTCGACGCGGAATCGGCGCGCGAGGAAATCCGCGACATCGTTTCGGAAATCATCGGCCTTAAGAACATCGTCCTGTCGATCGCCGAGCAGGAAGAGCTGCTCGACGACATCTGCAACGACGTGCTCGGCTACGGCCCGCTAGAGCCGCTGCTGGCCCGCGACGACATCGCCGACATCATGGTGAACGGCGCCAGCCGCGCCTTCATCGAAGTCGGCGGCAAGATCCAGCTGACCAACGTCCGCTTCCGCGACAACCAGCAACTGATGAACATCTGCCAGCGGATCGTGAGCCAGGTCGGCCGGCGGGTCGACGAAGCCTCGCCGATCTGCGACGCCCGTCTTCCGGACGGGTCGCGCGTCAACATCATCGCGCCCCCGCTGGCCATCGACGGGCCCGTGCTGACGATCCGCAAGTTCAAGAAGGACAAGCTGACCCTCGACCAGTTGGTGACCTTCGGAGCGATCTCGCCGGAAGGCGCCCGCATCCTGCAGATCATCGGCCGCGTGCGCTGCAACGTAGTCATCTCGGGAGGCACCGGATCCGGCAAGACCACGCTGCTGAACTGCCTGACCCGCTACATCGACGCCGACGAGCGCATCATCACCTGCGAGGACGCGGCGGAACTGCAGCTCCAGCAGGCGCACGTGGTGCGCCTCGAAACCCGGCCTCCCAACATGGAGGGGTCCGGGCAGGTCACCATGCGCGACCTCGTCAAGAACTGCCTCCGCATGCGGCCCGAGCGGATCATCGTCGGCGAGGTCCGCGGCCCGGAGGCCTTCGATCTCCTGCAGGCCATGAACACCGGTCACGACGGCTCGATGGGGACGCTCCACGCGAACTCCCCGCGCGAAGCCCTGGCCCGTATCGAGTCGATGATCACCATGGGCGGTTTCAGTCTGCCGTCGCGGACGCTGCGCGAAATGATCTGCGGCTCCATCGACGTCATCGTGCAGGCCACCCGCCTGCGCGACGGGTCGCGCCGGATCACCCACATCACCGAGGTGATGGGACTCGAGGGCGACGTCATCATCACCCAGGATCTCTTCCTGTACGACGTGCTCGGCGAGGACGCGAACGGCAAGCTCATCGGGCGCCATCGATCCACGGGTATTGGCCGCCCCCGGTTCTGGGAGCGCGCGCGCTACTACGGCGAGGACGAAGCGCTCGCGGCGGCCCTCGATGCGGCCAGCGCCGGCGGGAGTGGGCTGTGAACGCCGGCGGCCTGGCCCTCGCCTCCGGTCTCCTCGCGCTCACGGCCGGGGGCCTCGCCTACGTCTTCGTCTTTCCCTACCTCTCGGGAGAGAAGCGGTCCGCCGAACGCCGTCGCACCGTGAGCGTCGTGACGGCGCCGGGAAACCGGGTCGCGACCGTCAATCGCCGCGAGCAGGTCGCCAAGAGCCTCAAGGACGTCGAGGCGAAGCGCGAAGGTACCAAGGTCACGCTGGAGCTGAAGCTGGCCCGCGCCGGCCTGTCCTGGTCGCGCAAGCAATATTTCGCCGTCGCGGCAGTGATGGCGGTGGTGTTCGGCCTGGTGATCCTGATCGCGACCGGCAATCCCCTCGCGGGGTTGGGCGCGGTCTTCGCCGGCGGCTTCGGGCTGCCTCTCTGGCTCATCACGTATCTGCGCAAGCGGCGGATCAAGGCGTTCATCAACGAATTGCCGACGGCGATCGACATCATCACCCGTGGTGTGCGTGCGGGTATCCCGGTGGGTGACTGCTTCCGGATCATCTCGCGGGAGGCCGAGGAGCCGATCCGCAGCGAGTTTCGTCAGGTGGTCGAGTCCCAGACTCTCGGCCTGTCCCTCGGCGAAGCCCTGATGAAGATGCACGAGCGCGTGCCCGTGTCGGACGTCAACTTCTTCGCCATCGTGATCAGCATCCAGGCGAAGTCCGGCGGCAATCTGTCCGAGGCCCTCGCCAACCTGTCCCGGGTTCTGCGCGAACGCAAGAAGATGGCCGGGAAGATCCAGGCGATGAGCATGGAGGCGAAGGCGTCCGGCGGCATCATCGCGGCGCTTCCCTTCATCGTCGCCCTCCTGACCTACCTGTCGAGCCCGGATTACATCTCCCTGCTCTGGCGGACCGATATCGGGAAACTTGCCCTGGTGTGTTCCGCGATCTGGATGTCGCTCGGGGTCTTCACGATGAAGAAGATGATCAGCTTCGACGTCTGATTCGTCGATGCCTACCCGGTATCAAGTTCGAATCCTCGTCCGGTCGGATCGTACGGAGACACCGCATGCTGGATCTCATCGCCGCCAAGGTCACCGAGCCGCGCTTCCTCGGCACCGCCCTCGCCGCCATCGCGGCGGCTGCGACCGCCTTCGCGCTGCTCCAGCCGATGCTGGAGCCCGACCGCCTCGGGAAGCGCATGAAGCTGATCGGCGAGGAGCGGGAGGAGATCCGGCGCCGCGAACGCGAGCGCATGAGCTCCAAGGCGACGCTCCGGGTCGCCCCCAAGGCCTACATGAAACGGGTGGTGGAGCAGTTCAATCTCAGCCGTTGGCTCGGGACGGAGACCGCCCGCAAGCAGCTGATGATGGCGGGCTATCGGTCGCCGGGGGCCGAGACGGGATTCCTGTTCTTCCGCCTGGTGACGCCGATCGTTCTGGCTCTGGTGGCGATCTTCTACCTCTTCGTGCTCGGTGTCCTGGATCAGCCGTTTGCCATCCGCACGATGATCGTCATCGGCGTGCTCCTGTTCGGCATCAAGGCCCCGGAGTTGTACCTCCACAACCGCGCCAGCAAGCGGCAGACCGAGATCCGGGCCGCCTGGCCGGATGCCCTCGACCTCACGCTGATCTGCGTCGAGTCCGGCATGTCCGTCGAACACGCGTTCCGGCGCGTCAGCACCGAGGTGGTCGGGCAATCCATCGTGCTCGCCGAGGAACTCGCGGTCCTGACCGCCGAGCTCTCCTACCTGCCGGATCGGCGCATCGCCTTTGAAAACCTCGCCAACCGCATCGGTCTCGATCAGATCAAGGCGGTGACGACGGCACTGATCCAGGCCGAGCGCTACGGAACGCCCGTCGGCCAGGCCTTGCGCGTGCTGTCCCAGGAAAGCCGCGACATGCGGATGAACGAGGCGGAGAAGAAGGCCGCCGCCCTGCCGCCGAAGCTGACGGTGCCGATGATCCTGTTCTTCCTTCCGGTGCTGTTCGTCGTCATCCTGACCCCGGCGATGATCCAGATCTTCCGTTAGGACCCAGCCTTCACATTCGCGTGGCCCGTGACCCTTGAACGCGGCGTTGGCTCCGGAGCCGGCCCAACGCAAGGATGTTCAGCGCATCCGTTTCCTGCCATGCGACGGGGATGCTCCCAACGCTGTCACCGGACTTCGCATGAACGTCCTCACCTACGCGATCGGCGATATTCACGGCTGCGCCGATGCGTTGCTCCGTCTGTTGGAGCAGATCAACCTGCACCGGGCCGGGCGTCCGGCCCGCATCGTCTGCCTGGGCGACTACGTGGATCGGGGTCCCGAGAGCGCCCGGGTGATCGAGATTCTCAGGCACCTTCAGCGCGACGCACCGAGTGCCCTCACCTGCCTGATGGGCAACCACGAGCAGATGATGCTGGAGGCCTATCGCGACCCGCACGGAGCCTCCACCTGGCTGAGCAACGGCGGCCGGCAGACCCTCCGCTCCTTTGGGATTACCGGCCCGGAAGCGTTTCCGCCCGACGTGCTGACCTGGCTCTCATACCTGCCCACCGTCCATGAGGACGCCGCGCACTACTTCGTCCACGCCGGCTTTCGCCCCGGGCGAACCGGCGTCGATCCCGATATGTGGAACCGCCTCTGGATCCGAGAGCCGTTTCTCGGCGCGGCCTTCGACTTCGGGAAGCACGTGGTTCACGGACACACGCCGCAACTGGAGGGGATGCCCGACCGGCAACCCTACCGCACCAACCTCGACACGGGATGCGTCTACGGCCGGTGCCTCACGGCCGGCGTCTTCGATGAGACGCAGGGGCCGCCGATCGATTTTCTGCAGGTCGATCGCGACGGTTAGTTTGACGCAATTCCTTGGTGGATCGGACCGGCACAAAGAGTTGCCGAAGTGTTCGTGCGGCGGCTCGCGCCTCAGCGACCCGTCATCGGGATGCGGTGTCTGCGGAACGCGTGCCGGTCGTCCAGGGGACGAACCTCGCCCCACCCATTTCCCGCCGTCGACGCACGCCCATCTTCGAAAAGCATTGCCGAGCGTGCCCGTCAGCCTCTAGCATCCGGAGCGTCGGAGCCAATCAACGAGCGCCGCGGTCAGGGATCAGAAGCGATGTCGTGGTGCCAAGCGCCGCCCGCCCCACAGGACCGGCATCGGCGGTCCCGCCCTCCGCGTCCCCAGCCCTGCCCCCGCCTCCACGGAGCGACCACATGGACGCGGTGACCCGCCGGGCGTGGCTCGCTGGGGCGGCCGCGACAAGCCTCGTGGCCACGACCGGGGCCTCGGCGGAACCGGACCCGGGCGGTCCTTTCGACCTCGTGATACGGGGTGGCGAGGTGATCGATCCGAGCCAGTCCCTGCGCGGAAAGCGCGACATCGGTATCCGTCACGGACGGATCGCCGCCCTCGCGGCGGATCTGCCGACGGATCGGGCCAAGCAGACGATCGACGCTACCGGCAAGCTCGTGCTGCCCGGCCTCGTCGACCTCCACGCCCACACCTTTCCCTATGGCTCGGCGATCGGCATCCCGGCCGATGAGACGGTCCCGTTCTCCGGGGTGACGACGGTGGTCTCCGCCGGAGACGCGGGCGCCAACACCATCGCCGCCCTGCGCCGACACATCGCCGCGCAGACCCGGACGCGGATGTTCGCCTTCGTGCACATCGCCAATCACGGACTGTCGGCCTTCCCCGTCGCGGAACTCTACACCATCGACAACGCCCAGGTGGACGCCTGCGCGCTGGCCATCGCGGAGAACCCGGACTTCGTCCTCGGCGCCAAGGTGCGAATGTCGGAGAACGTCATCTTCAAGCATGGCGCCGAGCCCCTGCGCCGGGCGATCCAGGCCTGTGAGCTATCGGGACGACCCGCCAAGGTGATGGCGCATATCGGCGGCGTCGAGACTGCCGACCTGATGAGCCGCATCCTCGACCTGCTGCGGCCGGGCGACATCCTCACGCACTGCTACTCGGGCGCGCCCAACATGGCTGGGCAGTTCACCAACATCGTCCAGGATGGCAAGCTCCTCCCGGCGGCCCTGGCCGCAAAGCAGCGCGGCGTCGTGTTCGACATCGGCCACGGTGGCGGTTCCTTCGATTTCACCGTGGCGGAGGCGGCCATCGCGCAGGGAGCTCCGCCCGATACGATCTCGTCGGATCTGCACGTCGTCTCCGGCAATACGCCGGGCATGCCGTTCCTGCCCCTGGTGATGAGCAAGTTCCTGCCCCTGGGCTTCAGCCTGGAACAGGTCATCGCGATGGCGACCGCGGCACCCGCCCGGGTGATCGACCGGGACGCGAAGCTCGGGACGCTGCAGGTCGGTGCGCCGGGCGACGTCTCGGTGATGGAATGGGTCGAGCGGCCGCTCTCCGTGGTCGACACCCGCAACAACCGCCGCGACGGAACGGGCTTCCTCTCGCCCGTCCAGACCGTGAACAACGGCGTCCCGTTCGGACGCCCGTATCAGCTGCCCTTCTCCGTTCGATGAGGCCGACCGGCTATTTTTCTGTTCATCCCGCGCGGGAGCGGCGCGGGATATGAAACGCCGCCGACGGGGACGGGTTTTCGGCGCGACCTCGACGACGACCCTCGTGTATACCAGCGGCTCGGCAGCGACCCGTTCGCGAGGGTTCGAGCCGCCGACGCCGCGCGCTCCGATCCTCATGCCATCCTTATAAAATCGCGTGGCGCGCTCACTCGAACCCTAATGCGGTTCCCGTCCATGCTCCGGGCGAGCGTGATCGGTCGTGACGACCCGGGCCGATCCGCCGCACAGGATCGGACCCCTCATGCTCGACATCGCCTTCCTGGCCACAGGACTCGCCTTCTTCGGTCTCGCCGCCGGGTACGCCCTGCTGTGCGAACGCCTCTGAGCGCGCTGACGGGAGCATCCCCCTCATGACCCTCGACCTCACCCTCGGCGCCCTCGTGACCCTGGGGCTGCTCGGCTACCTCACCTACGCCCTCGTGCGCCCCGAGCGGTTCTGACGCGCCCTCCGGACGAATTCCCAAGGACCACCTCCATGACCATCAACGGCTGGATTCAGGTCGCGCTGTTCTGCGCGATCGTGCTGGCGCTCGTCAGGCCGCTCGGCGGGTACATGACCCGCGTGTTCCAAGGCGAGCGTACCCTTCTCTCGCCCGTTCTCCGGCCCGTCGAGACCGGACTCTATCGCCTGGCCGGCATCGACGCACGGGGCGAGCAGAGCTGGCTCAGCTACGGGCTCGCCATGCTGACGTTCCACGCCCTCGGCTTCGCCATGCTCTACGGGCTCCTGCGCCTGCAGGACGTCCTGCCTCTGAACCCGGCCGGACAAGGGGCCGTGGCGCCGGATCTCGCCTTCAACACCGCGGCGAGCTTCGTGACGAATACCAACTGGCAGAACTACGGCGGCGAGAGCACCCTCTCCTACCTGTCGCAGATGCTCGGGCTGACCCACCAGAACTTCCTCTCGGCCGCCACCGGCATTGCCCTCGCGGTCGCTCTCGTTCGGGGCTTCGCGCGAGCTTCGGCCCGGACGGTTGGCTCGTTCTGGGTCGATCTGACCCGCTGCACCCTCTACGTGCTGCTGCCGATCTGCGTGGTCTACTCCCTGTTCCTGGTCTCACAGGGCATCCCCCAGACCCTGGGCGCCTCCATCGAGGCCACGACGCTCGAAGGCGCCACCCAGACGATCGCAATCGGGCCCGTGGCGAGCCAAGTCGCGATCAAGATGCTCGGCACCAACGGCGGGGGGTTCTTCAACGCCAACGCGGCTCATCCCTTCGAGAACCCGACCGCGCTGTCCAACTTCATCCAGATCGTCTCGATCTTCGTCCTCGGCGCAGCGATGACCAACGTCTTCGGCCGCATGGTCGGCGACGAGCGGCAGGGTTGGGCGATTCTCGGCGCCATGGGCGTGCTGTTTCTCGCCGGCGTCCTCGTCACGTACGCCAGCGAGGCCGCGGGCAGCTCCGTGCTGAATGGGCTCGGGCTCGCGGGCGGCAACATGGAGGGCAAGGAGCTACGCTTCGGCATCGTCGCCTCGGCGCTGTTCGCGGTGGTGACCACCGCCGCCTCCTGCGGCGCGGTCAACGCGATGCACGACAGCTTCACCGCCCTCGGCGGCCTGATCCCGATGATCAACATGCAGCTCGGCGAGATCATCGTCGGCGGCGTCGGCGCCGGCCTCTACGGCATGCTTGTCTTCGTCATCGTGGCGATCTTCGTCGCCGGGCTCATGGTCGGCCGGACCCCCGAGTATCTTGGCAAGAAGATCGAGGCGCGGGAGGTGAAGATGGCCATGCTCGCCATCCTGTGCCTGCCTCTGATGATGCTGGGATTCACCGGCCTCGCCACCGTGGTGGCCGCCGGCCTCGCCGGCCCCGCCAATGCCGGGCCGCACGGATTCTCGGAGATCCTCTACGCCTTCACGTCCGCCGCGGCCAACAACGGCTCGGCCTTCGGCGGCCTCAGCGGCAACACGCCGTTCTACAACACGACGCTGGCGATCGGCATGCTGGTGGGGCGGTTCTTCGTGATCATCCCCGCCCTCGCCATCGCAGGCGCCCTCGCCGCCAAGAAGACCGTGCCGGCTTCCGCCGGAACCCTGCCGACCCATGGGGGGCTTTTCATCGGCATGCTGGTCGGCGTGATCCTGATCGTCGGCGGCCTGACGTTCTTCCCGTCCCTGGCTCTCGGCCCGATCGTCGAGCACCTGGCGGGCACCGCAGGCCTGACCTTCGCGACGGGCGGCTGAGCGGTGCGCCCCGCCCTTCCACCGCGCCGGGTCCGGCGCCACCACCTTCACGGGCTCCGATCCGGTACCCGCCAGCCTCACCCAATTCCCGGGGCCCGGCCGCCCCGGCTCTCGGACCTGATCCTGGCGGTGCTCGGTGTCACCCTCCTGGGCGCCCTCGCCCTGGTGCTCGCCGCCGAGTTCACGCGCCGTGCCCTCGCACCCTGACCAGCCACGGACCCGGCGCGTCGCGCCCGGCCGTCCCGCGCCCCTTCGTGGACCCCCCATCATGTCTCGCTCCTCCACGTCCCTCTTCAGCGCCGCCCTCGTCGGCCCGGCCGTCGTCGGCTCGATCCGCAAACTCGATCCCCGGATCATGATCCGCAATCCCGTGATGTTCGTGGTCGAGGTCGTCGCGGTCTTGACCACCGTCCTGTTCGTCCGCGATCTCGCGACCGGCGCGTCCGGGCTCGGCTTCTCCGGCCAGATCATCCTCTGGCTCTGGTTCACGCTGATCTTCGCCAACTTCGCCGAGGCCTTGGCCGAGGGCCGCGGCAAGGCGCAGGCCGACAGCCTGCGCCGGACCCGCACCGAGATGACCGCCAAGCGCCTCACCGGTCCGGGCGATGCCTGGGACTCGGTGCCCGGGACCGCCCTGAAGGTCGGCGACGTGGTGCTGGTGGAGGCTGGCGACCTGATCCCGTCCGACGGTGAGGTCATCGCGGGTGTCGCCTCCGTCAACGAGGCGGCCATCACCGGCGAGTCCGCACCGGTGATCCGGGAATCCGGCGGGGACCGGTCGGCGGTGACGGGCGGAACCCAGGTCCTGTCCGACGCGATCCGGGTCCGCATCACGGCGGCGGCCGGCTCGACCTTCGTCGACCGCATGATCGCTCTTGTCGAGGGCGCGTCCCGCCAGAAGACCCCGAACGAGATCGCCCTCAACATCCTGCTCGCCGGCCTGACCCTCGTCTTCGTGTTCGCGGTCGCCTCGATCCCGAGCTTTGCGAACTACGCCGGCGGGGCGATCCCCCTGATCGTCCTCGTCGCCCTGTTCGTGACTCTTATCCCAACCACCATCGGTGCGCTCCTGTCGGCCATCGGCATCGCCGGCATGGATCGCCTCGTTCGCTTCAACGTCCTCGCCATGTCGGGCCGCGCGGTCGAGGCCGCCGGTGACGTCGACACCCTCCTGCTCGACAAAACCGGCACCATCACCCTCGGCAACCGTCAGGCGACCGAATTCCGGCCGGTTGGCGGGGTGGACGAGCACGATCTCGCCGACGCGGCACAACTCGCCTCGCTTGCCGACGAGACGCCCGAGGGCCGCTCGATCGTGGTGCTGGCCAAGGACCGCTACGGCATCCGAGCCCGCGACATGGCAGTCCTGAACGCCACCTTCGTGCCGTTCACGGCCCAGTCGCGGATGTCCGGGGTCGACCTCGACGGACGGTCGATCCGCAAGGGTGCGGTCGAGGCGGTGATCGCCTCTCTGGGAGTACAGCCGATCGCGTCCCGCGGCGCGAATGCGGCGCTCGCCTATCGACCGGTCGAGGACTCGCAGGCCGTGGTGGAGATCAGGGCCATCGCGGAGACCATCGCGAAGGCCGGCGGCACGCCCCTGGCGGTCGCCCGCGACGGGCAGCTGCTCGGCGTCGTGTTCCTGAAGGACATCGTGAAGGGTGGCATCCGCGAGCGCTTCGCCGAACTTCGCCGCATGGGCATCCGCACGGTGATGATTACCGGCGACAACCCCATGACTGCGGCGGCCATCGCGGCAGAGGCCGGCGTCGACGATTTCCTGGCGCAGGCCACGCCGGAGGATAAGCTCGCGCTGATCCGGCGGGAGCAGGCGGACGGCAAGCTCGTGGCCATGTGCGGCGACGGCACCAACGACGCGCCCGCCCTGGCCCAGGCCGATGTCGGCGTCGCCATGAACACCGGCACGGTGGCGGCGCGTGAGGCCGGGAACATGGTCGATCTCGATTCAGACCCGACCAAGCTCATCGAGATCGTCGGGATCGGCAAGCAGCTCCTGATGACCCGCGGGGCCCTAACCACGTTCTCCATCGCCAACGACGTGGCAAAGTACTTCGCCATCATCCCGGCGATGTTCCTGACGCTCTACCCGCAGCTTCAGGCCCTGAACGTCATGGGGCTCGCTTCGCCCCAGAGCGCGATCCTGTCGGCGATCATTTTCAATGCACTGATCATCGTGGCGCTGATCCCGCTCGCCCTCCGAGGCGTCTCGTATCGGGCGGTGGGAGCCGCCGCGCTCCTGCGGCGCAACCTGCTGATCTACGGCCTCGGCGGCATCCTGGTGCCGTTCGTTGGCATCAAGGTGATCGACCTCGCCGTGAACGCTCTGCACCTCGCCTGACCCCCCCCCTTCCTGTCCGAACCAGAGTTGTCTCCATGCTCGCCTCCCTGCGTCCCGCTCTCGCCCTCTTCGTCGTACTGACGGCGATCACCGGCCTCGCCTATCCCCTGGCCATGACCGGCCTCGCCGCGGCGATCTTCCCCGCCAAGGCCGCCGGCAGCCTGATCCGTCGCGACGGCACGATTATCGGCTCCAGCCTGATCGGCCAATCCTTCACCAGCCCGCGCTACTTCCACGGGCGCCCCTCGGCGACGGTGGCCCCCGATCCGGCCGATGCAGCCAAGACCGTGCCGTCGCCCTACAACGCCTCCAACTCGGCCGGCTCCAACCTTGGACCGACCAGCGCCGCCCTGGCCGAGCGCGTGAAGGGCGACCTCGACGCCCTGAGGGCCGAGAACCCCGGCGTGACGGTGCCGGTGGATCTCGTCACCGCCAGCGGTTCCGGGCTCGATCCCGACCTGTCCCCCGAGGCTGCCCTGTTCCAGGTGGCACGCGTGGCCCGTGCGCGAGGCGTCAGCGAGGACCGGGTGCGCGACCTCGTCGCCGCGCAGGTCGAAGGCCGGACCTTCGGGGTCCTCGGCGAGCCGCGCGTGAATGTCCTGGCGCTGAACCTCGCTTTGGACGCGCGCCTTCGGCAATAATCCGCGCCGGAGGACACGTGGGATGAGGGACTTTCCATGAGTGAGGATGTCCGCGAGCGCCAGCGTCCCTCGCCGGAGGCCTTGCTCGACCGCGCGCGCCGGGACGAGACGGGACGGGGCCGCCTCAAGGTCTTCCTCGGCGCAGCTCCCGGGGTCGGCAAAACCTACGAGATGCTCACGATCGGCCGGGCTCGCCTCAAGGCCGGGACCGACGTGGTGATCGGCGTCGTGGAGACCCACGGCCGCAGCGAGACCGAGGTCCTGATCGAGGGCTTCGAGGTCGTTCCGCGCCGGCGGGTCCCCTACCATGACAGCGTCATCGAGGAGATGGACCTCGACGCCCTGCTGGCGCGGCGGCCGGCCCTGGCGCTAGTCGACGAACTCGCCCACACCAATGCGCCGGGCTCGCGCCATCCCAAGCGCTACCAGGATGTCGAGGAATTGCTCGCCGCCGGCATCGACGTGCACACGACCCTCAACATTCAGCACGTCGAGAGTCTGAACGATGTCGTCGCGCAGATCACGCGCATCCGGGTGCGCGAGACGGTGCCGGACGGCATCCTCGACCGGGCCGACGACATCGAGGTGGTCGACCTCAATCCCGACGACCTGATCGAGCGCCTGAAGGCCGGCAAGGTCTACGTGCCCGCCAATGCGGAGCGTGCCCTACGCCACTACTTTTCCCGCGGCAACCTGACCGCTCTGCGCGAACTCGCCCTGCGGCGGACCGCCGATCGGGTCGACGACGAACTCCTCAGCCACATGCAGGCTCATGCCATCGCGGGACCCTGGAGTGCCGGGGAGCGGGTCATGGTCTGCGTGAGCGAGGATCCGCGCTCAGCCGGCCTCGTCCGTTACACTAAGCGTCTGGCCGATCGCTTGCACGCGCCGTGGACTGCCGTCACGGTGGAGGGCGCGCGGAGCCTCGGCCTCAGCGAAGCGGACCGCGATCGGGTCGCCGACGCCCTGCGCCTCGCCGATCGGCTGGGCGGCGACGCCGTGACCCTGCCGGGGAGCCGGCGCGTCGCCGACGACCTCCTGGCCTATGCCCGGGGCGCCAACGTCAATCACATCGTCGTCGGCAAGGCGACGCGGTCCTGGCTGTTCGAACTCTTCAACGGCTCGGTGGTCCACGATCTCGTGCGCCGCAGCGGCGCCATCAGCATCCACGTCGTGCCCGGTGAGACGCTGCCGGCGCCCGTCTCCCCCAAGAGGGTGGCGACGGCTCCGGTCCGACCCGCCCTTGACGGCGCCGGCTACGGTTTCGCCGCCCTGGCTATCCTCGCCGGCCTCGGCCTTGCCCTCGGGCTGCAGCCCTACCTCGGGGTCGAGAACGCGGACCTGTTCCTGTTGACTGCGGTAGTGGCGGTCGCGGCGCGCTTCGGCCTGGGGCCGGCGCTGTCCGCCGTGGTCGCCGCGTCGCTGGCCTACAACTTCTTCTTCCTGCCGCCGGTCTACACGCTGACCATCGCCGACCCGACCAACGTGGCCGCGTTCCTGCTGTTCACCCTGGTTGCCGTGCTGGTCTCGAACCTCGCCGCCCGGGCTCGGGCGGTGGCGGTGGTCAGCCAGCGCCGGGCGCGGGCGACGGAGCGTCTCTACGGCTTCAGCCGCAAGCTTTCCGCCTGCGGAACCCTCGACGACGTTCTCTGGGCGACCTCCGCGCAGATCGCCGCGATGCTGCACGTACGGGTCGTGCTGCTGCTGCCCGAGGGCGACACGGTGACGGTCCGGGCCGGGTATCCCCCCGAGGACCGCCTCGACGCCGCGGATCTGGCCGCGGCGCAGTGGGCTTTCGCAAACGATCGGCCGGCGGGACGCGGTGCCGATACGCTTCCGGGGGCCCGTCGTATTTTCATACCGACGCGAACAGGTCGCGGCCCCATCGGGGTGATCGGCCTCGACGCGGACGGCAGCGGACCGATCCTGACGCCCGAGGATCGACGGCTGTTCGATGCCCTCGCCGACATGGGCGCCCTCGCCATCGAACGGGTCCGTCTTGTGGAGGATCTGGCGCGGGCCGAACGCGATGCCGAGACCGACCGGTTGCGCCAGGCCCTGCTGACTTCGATCTCCCATGACCTGCGGACACCCCTGTCCTCGGTTCTCGGGGCCGCCACGACCCTGCGCGACCTCGACGCCGATCTCGGCCGGGACGCGAAGGGCGACCTTCTGGCGACGATCATCGCCGAATCCGAGCGGCTGAACCGGTTCATCGTCAATCTCCTCGACATGACCCGGCTCGAGGCCGGCGCGGTCGCGGCGAACCTGACCGCACAGGACGTGGCGGAGATCGTCGACACCGCCCTGCGCCGCCTGGGCGCGATCCTGGCCGAGCACCGGGTCGTCCTTGACCTCGCACCGGATCTCCCGGCCCTTCGCCTCGACCCGGTCCTGTTCGAACAGGTCTTGGTCAACCTCCTCGACAACGCTGCGAAGTACGCCCCGGACGGCTCGACCGTCACGGTGACGGCGCAGATCGTCTCCGGCCCGTCCGGCGGGCCGTCCCAGGTCCGCCTTCAGGTCATCGACGCGGGCGACGGCCTGCCGGAGGCGGAGCGGGAGCGGGTGTTCGACAAGTTCTATCGCGCTCGGAAGGGCGACAGCGTGCGGGCCGGGACCGGACTCGGCCTCGCCATCGCCCGTGGCTTCGTGGAGGCGATGGGCGGGACGCTCACGGCGGGCAACCGGCAAGACCGCAGCGGCGCCGTCTTCACCCTCCTCTTCCCGGTGCCCGCCACGAGCGCCACCGCCTCGGACCTCGCCGCATGAGCCCCGCCGTTCTCGTGGTCGATGACGAGCCGCCCATCCGCAAACTCCTGCGAATGGGGCTGGCAACGCAGGGCTACACGATCCTCGAGGCGCCGAACGCGCGCGTCGCTCTTGAGATCCTGGCCCGCGAGACGATCGACCTGATCATTCTGGACCTCGGCCTGCCGGATATGCGCGGGCATGATCTTCTTCGTCGCATCCGCGAGGATCATCGCGACCTCCCGGTGGTGGTTCTGTCGAGCCGCGACGACGAGCCGGGCAAGGTCGAGGCCCTCGACCTCGGCGCGGACGACTACGTCACCAAGCCCTTCGGCATGGGTGAACTCCTGGCACGCCTGCGGGCGGCCCTGCGTCATCAGCTGGCGGTACAGGGCGAGCGCGCCCTGTTCGAGATCGACGGCCTCAGCGTGGACCTCGTGCGCCGCATCGTCCGCGTCCGCGGCGCGGAGGTGAAGCTGACGCCGCGGGAATACGATTTCCTGCGGGTTTTAGTACAGCATGCCGGAAAGGCCCTGACCCACGCCCAGCTGATGAACGCGGTCTCGACCTCGTCCGACCCGCAATATCTCCGGGTCTACATGCGCCAACTCCGTCAGAAGCTCGAGGCCGATCCCGAGCGCCCTCGGATCCTCCTCACCGAGACCGGCGTCGGCTACCGCCTGCGCGCGCCCGACGATGGGGGCGGACCAATCCGATGACCGTCGACGATCTCTTGCCCGCGGACCGCGTCATCTGCGGTCTGCGAACGGCCGGGAAGGCGGCGCTCCTCGACGACCTGGCGCGCCGGGCGGCGCTCGCCCTCGGGCGCGAGGCGGCGCCGATCCGCGCGGCCCTGGCGGCGCGCGAGAGCCTCGGCTCCACCGGGATCGGCGACGGCATCGCCCTGCCGCATGCGCGCCTCGACGGCCTGGACCGACCCTTCGGGCTCCTGGCCCGCCTGCGCGATCCCCTCGACTTCGAGGCCATTGATGGGTGTCCCGTGGACCTCGTCGCGCTCCTGCTCCTGCCGGCGGACCCCCGGGACGTCTCGGTGACTGCGCTGGCCTGCATCGCCCGGCGGCTGCGCGATCCGGACGTCGCGGTGGCCCTGCGCACCGCCCGTGACGTGCCGGGATTGCATGCTGCCCTGCGCCGGAATGGGCTCGGGGCCGGCGGTTGAGAGCCAGTCCGAACGCCGTTCGCTCCCTCAGATCCGAAGGTCGACGCGCTCCGCCGCGATCATGACGGCATTCGGTCGATGCGCCGTCGCCTCCACCGCGTAGTGCAGCGCGGCCTGGCAGGTGCGGAACAGGCCGCCGGCCCGGCCATGGACTTCGATGGCCACCCAGCACCCCCGCCCGTCTTGGCCGATGACGAAGCGTGGCGTGTCGGGGCCCGAGATCGGGCTGACGGGCGTGACCGGACGGGGACGGGGCATGGATGGCTCGTGGGTTCGCACGATCCCGGTGTCGGATCGCAGGAGGAATTTGCGTCGCGGCGCGTGAGGGTTCGAGCGGCAACGAGGCGTCGTTTCATAAGGGTCGCATCAGGATCCCCTGGCCCCCTCGCAGCCGCGCCGGCCCCGGATGGCCGATGTGGTTTGCGGGGCTGGCCGGCTCGCGCACGATGCGGCGACGGGACAGCACCTCGGATGTGCAGCTGGTCCCGAGACGATAGGACCCCTTCGCCTGAAGCGCCTCATGCTCCCGAACCGTCCTAAGGGGATCCGGTCTCTGAGTCGGGGGCTCGCCATGCTGCGATCGGCCTCGCTCGCCTGCGACGGGGGCAAGCCTGACCGGCCCGGTCTCGGGCGGCTTCTGTTGCCGTGGCTTTCTGCGGCGGAGGGGCCGATCCTCGGGATCTCCCGGGTCGACGCCGACTCCTGTTGGGCCGGGTCTACCTTCTCGACGACCATCTGAGATTGCGGCGCGGACCTTGACCCCGGCGTACCGGCGCGGGAAGGCAGCCCCACGGACCGGAATGAAGGAATGCCGCGATGGCCACGCCCCGCGACCTGAAGGTGCAGATGGCGGGCGAGACCCGCGCCCGCGAACGGGCTCAGGCCCTGGCCGCGACCCAGGCGGCGCGCGCTCAGCGTGCCGAGACCGCGGCGCGCGCCACCGAGGCCGAGCGCGATGCGTGGAAGGCGCGGGCGCTGGCCGCGGAGGCGGAACTGGAGCGGCTGCAGCGAGGCTGAGCGTGGCCACATCTCCGCGTCGATGCGGGTCAGCGGTTTGCGAACGTGGCGCTCCTCGATGCTGGCATGTCGCGGCGGCGGCACCCACAGATGTCGCAGGTTGCGCCGGAACATGAGCCGCGATGGAGATCTTCTCGTAACGACGGCGAACGCCTTCGCTACCGATCAGGAGACGAGAAACGTGGCTATTGAGACGCGCGAAATCTATGTCACGGCTCTGAAGAACACGCATGCACTCGAGATGCAGGCGCTTCAGATCATGGAGCGGCAGGTCGAGCGCTTGCAGCGCTACCCCGAGATGGAGGCGGCCCTGCGCCGTCATATCGAGGAGACGCACGGTCAGCGGACCCGCCTGGAGGAAGCCCTGCACAGCCTTTCCGAAAGTCCCTCGAGCCTCAAGGAGGGTGTGCTCGGCTTCGTCGGAAACATGATGGCGCTCGGGCATATGCCCGCCCAGGACGAGATCCTGAAGAACGCTTTCGCGAACCATGCCTTCGAGAACTTCGAGATCGCGGCCTACGAGTCGCTCCTCGCCATTGCGGAGGCCGCCGGAGAGCAGACGGCGCTCACGGGATTCCAGCAATCCCTGCGGGAAGAAGAGGCGATGGCGCGTAAGGTTCGCGACCTCGTGCGTCCGACCACCGTGCGCTACATCGAACTGACCCTGGCCGGGGACAAGGCGGACCGCTGATCTCGCAAATTACCCGGCCCAGTCGGTTGCCCTGCACGTTCGCTCGTCTGTGCGTGCAGGGTGCGTTCACGTGACAGACGCCGCGTCTTCCTGACGACGAATTGCTCGCTCAAGGGCCTTCCGTGAGGCCTTGAGGGTCACGAGACGAGATCCCCGCGATCAGCGGATCGTCATGCGGTAACCAGATACCTCGTGCTCGAAAGGCTTGAAAGATCGCACCTTTCGGCGTTTCACTGGCGTGGAAGAGAGCCTGTCCGTCTTGACGAAACGCAGTTGGGGGCCTAATGCAGCCGCCAACGCCGTCGCGTCCCGCACGCGACGGCGCATCGTTTTGTCCAGACACCATACGGAACGCCACGGGATGAAGACCTTTTCTCTGAAGCCCGCCGACGTCGACAAGAAGTGGATCATCGTCGATGCAGAGGGCTTGGTCGTCGGCCGGCTCGCCTCCATCGTCGCCATGCGCCTGCGCGGCAAGCATAAGCCTGCGTACACGCCCCACGTCGATTGCGGCGACAACGTCATCGTCATCAACGCCGAGAAGGTGAAGTTCACCGGCCGCAAGCGCGAGCAGAAGGTGTACTACCACCA
Organism: Methylobacterium sp. 001424705; assembly: GCF_059816145.1. Lineage (NCBI taxonomy): Bacteria > Pseudomonadati > Pseudomonadota > Alphaproteobacteria > Hyphomicrobiales > Methylobacteriaceae > Methylobacterium > Methylobacterium sp. 001424705. The sequence continues at coordinate 50,050 of NZ_JCBANU010000025.1, forward strand.
CACCGGCTACCCGGGCGGCATCAAGGAGCGCACGGCCAAGTTCATCCTCGACGGTCGCTTCCCCGAGCGCGTCGTGGAGAAGGCCGTCGAGCGCATGCTCCCGCGCGGCCCGCTCTTCCGTCAGATCATGGGCAACCTCCGGGTCTACAAGGGCTCCGAGCATCCCCACACCGCCCAGCAGCCGCAGGCGCTCGACGTCGGCAGCCTCAACCGCAAGAACGTGAGCGCTTGATCATGGCGACCCTTCAGTCCCTTTCCGACCTGAACCGCGCGAACGTCGAGTCGCCGGAGAACGCCGCCCCGGTCCACGTTCAGAAGCTCGACGCCCAGGGCCGCGCCTACGCCACGGGCAAGCGCAAGGACGCGGTCGCCCGCGTCTGGATCAAGCCGGGCACCGGCAAGGTCGTCGTCAACGGTCGCGCCGTCGAGACCTACTTCGCCCGTCCGGTGCTGCGCATGATCCTGCGCCAGCCCCTGCAGATCGCGAACCGCGTCGACCAGTACGACATCACCGTTTCGGTGCATGGCGGCGGTCTGTCGGGCCAGGCCGGCGCCGTGCGCCACGGCCTCTCTAAGGCGCTGACGTACTACGAGCCGGAGCTGCGTTCGCCGCTGAAGCGTGAGGGCTTCCTCACCCGCGACAGCCGCGTGGTCGAGCGCAAGAAGTACGGCCGCAAGAAGGCCCGCCGCAGCTTCCAGTTCTCGAAGCGCTAAGCGCTTCCTTTGAGATATGTCTGGTCAGGGCGGCTTCGGCCGCCCTTTCCTTTTTGAGCCTCCGAAAGACGAGTCCCCATGGCCAAGCCCTTCCGACGCGTGACCGAGCCTGACGCCTCCTCAGTGACCCTCTGTCTCGCACAGGCGGACGGCGCGACGACGGGGGAAGTGAAGCTCGCCGACGGCCGCCTCTTCAGCACCACCGGCGCGCTTCCGATCGCCCAAGCCTTCGGCATCGCCGTCCATGTCGCGAACGAGAGCGATCGTGAGATCGTTGTGATCGACCCGCAGAACGTGTGGCAACCGTCCTGGGGAACGCTGGTCGTCTGATGGATCAGGCGTGAAGGGCGCGCTCGAGTTCGCTCTTCGACATCTTCGAGCGTCCCGGAATGTCCTTTTCCCGTGCCGCCTTCATGAGGTCCGCCTTGGTCTTACCGGATTGGGATTTACGCGCTGCGGCGGTCTTCTTCGCGACGTCGGCGGGCTGCTTCGAGAACTGCTTCCCCTTGGCCGAATCGGCACGCTTCTTCTTCGACGACCGGTCGTATTCGGACTTGGACACCGAATCGCGCGCCTTCTTGGGCAGGTAGCGCTCCCCCGTCTCGCCGCTTTTCTTGCCGGACTTGGTGTCCCACTCTTCCTCGGTCCACTGCTTCAAGTGGTTGTCGTCCGACTTCTTACCCTTGTAGCCGCCGCCGGCATCCTTGTAGGCCTTGGTCGCAGCCTGCGCCTTGCGTGCCGACCATTGTCCGGGTTTTCCGCCCTTGTCGGATGCCGTGACCTCGTTCTTCACCTTCTCCCAGAGCTTGGGATCACTCTTCTCCGCGCTGGCCGACATTCGCTGTTCCTCGATTGATGGTTCCTTTGGCCCATAACAGGCCAGTCGACGGCGCCGTTCCAGGCAAGGGGAAACGATACACAGGCTTGATCGCCCGTCATCCGCCCTTCTTCGAGTGTCGCGAAGACATTGACTTGACGAAGCGTCCCGGCCACGTGGCGCATACGGGTCGATGCAGGATGCGTCTTCGTCGACTCGACGAAAAGGATATCAGGTGTCCATGAGCGAGAACGGTGTCGGGCGGAAGCCCACGGTCTTCATCGACGGCGAGGCAGGGACCACCGGTCTCGGAATTCGCGAGCGCCTCGAGCGCGACGGCCGCATCGCCCTGAAGAGCATTCCGCACGAAAGCCGCAAGGACGTCGCGGTGAAGCGCGACCTTCTGCAGGCGGTCGATCTCGTTGTGCTGTGCCTCCCCGATGCCGCCGCAAAGGAGACCGTTGCCCTGGCCGACACGTTGCCGGGCGGCGGGCCCCGCATTCTCGACGCCAGCACGGCCCATCGGGTCGATCCGGCCTGGGTCTATGGCTTCGCCGAACTCGAGCCCCTCCAGGCGCAGGCGATCCGGGAAGCCCGCCGCGTGGCCAATCCCGGCTGCTACCCGACCGGCGCGATCGCTCTGCTCCGCCCCCTGGTGGAAGCCGGTCTGATCCCCGCGAATTTCCCGATCAGCATCAACGCGGTCAGCGGCTACAGTGGTGGCGGCAAGGCGATGATCGAGACCTACGAGGCGGGACAGGGGGAGCCCTTCCTGCTGTACGGCCTGGGTCTCGGCCACAAGCATCTGCCCGAGACCCAGGCTTATTCCGGTTTGACGCGGCGGCCGATCTTCATCCCGTCGGTGGGGAACTTTCGGCAGGGCATGCTGGTGAGCGTGCCGCTGCACCTCGATACCCTGCCGGGCTCACCGAATGTCACGGATCTGGAGACCGCCCTTCGTGCCTATTACGCGGGGCAGGATCTCGTCCGGGTGATCCCCGCCGACCAAGATGAGCGGATCGAGCCGGAAGCCCTGAACGACACCGACCGGCTCGAATTGCGGGTCTTCGGCAAAGACGCGTATGGACAAGCCGTCCTCGTTGCTCGCCTCGACAATCTCGGTAAGGGGGCATCGGGGGCAGCCGTACAGAACATCACCCTGATGCTTGGGCTCGACTGAACGCCTCGGAGCGCACCCCTGCCCCGTTCGCTGGGGGCGCTCTCTCGGGTAGGGATGGTACACGTCGAGAAGGTCGTACCCGACACGGGATGCGTGTGCCGCGTCGACACCGGATTCGCGTGCCGAACGCCGTAGCTGTGCTGCGCGGGCCGACGCTGTACCAAAGCCTCGATCGACAACACTTTACCCTGATCACAGACAGGTTCTCATCCACGCGAGATCGCTGCGGCGTTCGTGAAGAAGAACTATGGGCAAACCAGAAAATGGCGACCCACCTTCCTCACCGACGATCTCTGGTCAGATGCCGGCACGGCCTTCCCCAAGCATTTCTGGCTGATGCTGTACGAACTCTCCTCCATTCATTGCGAACACCGTAAAAGTGTTCTATCGAACGCAACGTTATGTCCGATGGTCGGTCCGAATCTTGTGGGAGACCGTCGGAACAGCAGTCGATGCTCTCGATGAGGCGCGGATTTCCGTCTGTCCGCGTAGGGTGAAACCGCCGTTTGCGCACGCGTCAACAATGCCGAGCGTTCTTTGAGGGACGGATTCGGTCTAAGCCCGATCCTGTTGCGCTGACGGAATGGTTTGTTCCAGCATCGTCTCTCGGATCATGCGTAAATTTCCGCTCCTGCTCGATCCGTGATGGTCTTGTTGGGCAACTGGAACGCGACTGCTTCAAAGTGTGCAGGCGATACGCGAAAAATTGATAAATGATCCACACGGACAGGATGAAAAATCGCTCATTCTGTGATGTAACATCTTGCTTGCAAAAAGATCTGAGCCTACGCTCCAAGACAACATCGGCTCTTATATAGATTGGCTACGAGACATGACCGAAACAGACAACGACGCAGCTCGACTCATCACCCTGGCCGCCGACATCGTCTCGGCCTACGTCAGCAATAATCATGTACAGAGCGCGGAGCTTCCTAAGCTGCTCAGTGATGTGCATGAGGCGATCCGTGGCGTAACCGCCAGTGGCACGCCGGCAGCCGAGGCGGGTCCGCCGAAGGCGACTCCCCAGGAGATCCGCCGCTCGATCACGGCGGACTATCTGATCAGCTTCGAGGACGGAAAGCAGTACAAGACGCTGCGTCGCCACCTCACCCTGCGTGGCCTGACGCCTGAGCAGTATCGGGCCAAGTGGGGCCTCGCGCCCGACTATCCGATGACCTCGGCAAGTTACTCGGAGCAGCGTTCCGAGTTGGCCCGAGCCCTCGGCCTCGGTCAACAGCGCCGGAAGGGTGTAGCCAAGAGCGCGCCGGAGGAGACCGTGTCCGCTCCGCCGCCCGAGGAGGAGGCCGCCGAGGCTCCGCAGGCCGAAAAGAAGCGTCGCGGCCCGCGCAAGAAAGTCGACGCCTGAGTTTGGAACAGGTCTGCACGCGCCAAGGTGCGTGCAGACCGATTTCGACATGGTCTGCACCGGCGATGGGGCGCTGATCGGGTGTCCGCCCGGTCCGCGCCGCTCGTGTTGTTATCCGGTCCGCTTGCTTGCGTGACGTGCCGATGTCTTGAGCCAGCGCTCGCCTCGCAACCCGTCCCATCCGGAGTGCTGGAGGAGTATGTTTGCGGGCTTGCACCCTTCGCTCCACATCGGTCGAGCGCGTGCGCGTCAGCGAGACGCTTGTGTCGTGCGATCCTGTAACCGCTGCAGCTCCGGTGCGGCGTTTGCCATGAGGCCCCCGCCCTGCACCGGTCAGCGCGTCCGTAGCCCTCCGATCGAGCCGCTGTAGAGCGCCCTCGCCGGCGCCTTCGAGCGTCGGCTCTCCCGAGGAGGAGCGGGGCGCAGGACGTGTCATGGGCTCGGCAGAAGCGCCGTGACTGCCCGGCTGGAGGTCGGCGTGGCCGGTTGAACCTCGCAGGCCGCGGGTCATCGGTTGGTCCCCCCAGCGGACCTCCAGATCCGGTGCTTGCGGGACGCCCTCGCCCTCCATTTCGCGTGGTGCGTGAGGGGGACGACTCGCCATTCCTGCGTCGTCCTATGATCCCGAACGCGCGCATGCCCGTCGCTCCCGCGAGCGGCGAGGTTCTCGAAGGTGCCCTGGAAACCGCATTCGGCGCGGCCTCCCGGCCCCCGTGGGCGTCAACGCGATCCGCCAAGGGCGCGCTGCCGTCGATCGTGCGCAGCCATCCCCCGAACCCGCTGGGCCCTCAGGACAGGGGCGTCGCCAGAACCTTGTCGATGCGGCGGCCGTCCATGTCGACGACCTCGAAGCGCCAGCCATGCGACTCGAAGTGGTCGCCGGTGCCCGGGATCCGGCCGAGGCGGAAGATCACGAAGCCGGCGAGCGTGGTGAAGTCGTCGGAATCCGGATGCTCGGCGAAGGCGAGGCGGTCGAAGGCCTGCGAGGCCGGCATCATGCCGTCGATGAGGAGCGAGCCGTCCTCGCGCTCGACCACGTTCGGCTCGTCGCCGACTTCGGGGATGTTTCCGGCGATCGCCTCCAGGAGATCGGTCTGCGTGACGATTCCTTCCAGGCTGCCGTACTCGTCGACCACCACCGCCATCCGCACGGGCTTGGCCTGGAAGGTCTCCAGCACGGCGAGGATCGACATGCTCTCGTGCACGACGATCGGGGGCTGGGTCACGGCCAGGACGTTGACGGGCTTGCCGTCGAGCAGCTGGTTGAGCAGGTCCTGCTTGCGCACGACGCCGACGATCTCGTCGACTTCGCTGCGGCTCACCACCAATTGGGCGTGGTCGCAGGCGCGCACGGAGGTCAGGATGGCCTCCGGCTCCTCGTCGGCATCGACCCATTCGACCTCGTGGCGCGGGGTCATGATATCGCGCACGCGGCGCTCGCCGATGGAGAAGATGCGCTGCACCGCCTCCTGCTGCGCCTCGCGGATCAGGCCGGCCTCCTGGCTCGCCTGGACCAGGAGGTTCAGTTCGGCGGTGGAGTGCAGCGAGCCCTCGCCGTGGCCCGTCTGCAGGCCGAACATCCGGACGACGCCGTTGCCGAGGCCGTTCAGGAAGAGGATCGCCGGGCGGAAGACGAAGAGGAAGACGCCCAGGGGCCGCACCACCGCGAGGGCCGTGCGCTCGCTGCGCTGGAGCGCCAGGCTCTTCGGGGCGAGCTCGCCCAGCACGATGTGCATCGCCGTGATGAGGACGAAGGAGATGACCACCGCGATGGTGTGGGCGGCCGTGGTCCCGACCGGATCTGGCAGGAAATGCAGTGCCGGAACAATGAGATGCGCCAGGGCCGGTTCGCCGACCCAGCCGAGGGCCAGGGAGGAGATCGTGATGCCGAGCTGGGTCGCGGCCAGGTAGGCGTCGAGCTGATCGGTGGCGCGCTGGAGCGATCGGGCGTTGGTCCGTCGCTCGGAAACCAGTTCGGCGACCCGGCTCTTGCGGACGGAGACGAGGGCGAATTCGGCCGCCACGAAGAATCCGTTGGCGAGCACGAGGGCAAAGACGGCGAGGAGGCCCAGGCCGGTCACCCATACATCGTCGGAAATCGTCGTCTCCCCTGGTCAGCGCCGGATCTCTACCAGCTACGCGCGAACCGGGCCACAGCGAACCCGCGGGGCGAAGCGGTCCGGCGGTCCACCGGTTGGAAAACGCCTGCGTATACCGCGCGGGTCGTGTCGAGGTCGCGGCATTTCGGGCTCGGCGCCGACCCCGTCGCGCGTCGCCTCAGGCCCCCGGCGGAATCGCGTAGGTGCCGGTGGCGTGGCAGACCAGGGGGGCGCCGTCCGGGCCGGTGATGTGGACTTCGCCGACGGCGAGGCGGCGGCCGAGCTTGAGCAGGCGGGCGGTGCCGAGGAGCCCGGTGGGGCCGGGCTTGCGCAAAAAATTGAAGCTGAGGCTGGTGGTGACGGCGAGCGCCACCGGGCCGAGGCTGGCCAGGATCGCCGCGTAGAGGGCGTAGTCGGCCAGCGCCATCATGGACGGGCCGGAGACCGTGCCGCCGGGGCGCAGGTGACGGTCGTGGTGGTCCATCCGCATCCGGGCGAGGCCGGGGCCGACCTCCACGAGGTGGTAGGTCCGGCCCCCTGCCTCCATCTGCGGGAAGGCCGATTCGAGGAAGGCCACGGTCTCTTCCAGGGACAGGGCCTGGGGCAGGGGCTCGGACATGGACGGACACTCCGATTCATCGGGCCACGACCGACCCGAAGACGCGGGTTCCCCGCGCAATGACTGGACAACGCTTCGCGAGTCTTGGGCGAGACCCCGCGAAGCCTTGCAGCACGCCCCCGCTTGCCCGACAAGATCGGGGATGCCCCAGTCCCACGATGCCTACGACCCCGCCCTGATCCGCCGGGTCCTCGCCGAGACCCGGACCATCGCCCTGGTCGGCGCCTCGGCCAACCCGGCCCGGCCGAGCCACCACGTGATGGCCTTCCTGCTGGACCGCGGCTACCGCGTGATCCCGGTCAATCCCGGGCTTACGGGACAGGTGCTCCAGGGCCAGCCCGTGATCGCCCGCCTCGCCGACCTGCCCGAGCCCGTCGACATGGTCGAGATCTTTCGCAGTTCCGACGCCGCCGGCGGCGTGGTGGACGAGGCCCTCGCCCTCCCCCAGCCGCCGCGCTTCATCTGGATGCAGATCGGCGTGCGGGATGATGCCGCCGCCGCACGGGCTGAGGCGGCGGGGTGTGTTGTGGTGATGGATCGGTGCCCGAAGATTGAGTTATAAAACCGCTCGACTTCGTTTTATCTCTGGCTAAATATGGGCTGATCCGCACATATTGATTGGATATATTTACATCATTTATCTGCAAGAAGTTGATAGGAGTTAGATATGGCAATCGATCTGATGATTACGACAGGAAGAATATCAGACGATCCTACAGGAAGGCTATTTGTTGAGTATTTGAGATCTAATTCAAGTCGTCTAAATTTAGACAAGGCTGTTTTATATTACGATTTTCCAACTTACTCTGATTACGAAACCGTTACGCACAAGCCGGATGCGCTGCTCCTATCCCCGCTTCATGGCGTTTTTGCAATTCGATTCCTCGATCAATCCCATGAGAGCAGGACATCAAGATTTGTTCCGGATGTAGACGAATCGCTAACGCAGTTTTGTAGCACTTTGATTGGACGGTTTTTAAAGAGTAAAATACTGAGGAAGGGTTTATCGCAGGTTGTATTTCCTGTCACGCCAATAATATTTGTTTCCAACGGAAACCAATCGATATCGAGCGCAGAAGTGGAATCGACTATAGTCACTTCACTGGAAGGTTTTGACCGCCTCCTTGAGGGCAGTTCTGTTAATCGCGATACGCCTGATATTTTGCCTGAAGCTCGTTCTGTGATTGAGGGTGCAAAGGCACTAAACAGACCTAAGCCACGTATGATTGAAAATCCGGCGGTTCAGATTCCAGCTCTCGCGTTGTCAAAGTTAGAAGCTGAAATCGCGAATTTCGATGAACATCAGCGTAGAGCGGCGCTAATAAACGTCTCGGGACCTCAAAGAATTCGTGGCTTGGCAGGATCGGGCAAAACGGTGATCCTAGCTATGAAAGCTGCTCATCTTCATTTGACTAATCCAAACGATCTAATATTGGTGACATTCTATACAAAATCCCTCCGAGCTTCTCTTCAAGTTTTAATAACAAAATTCTTCAGAAACTTCAAAGAGGAAGATCCGGATTGGAGTAAAATACAAATACGACATGGCTGGGGAGGCGTTTCATCTTCGGGAACTTACGCTGATGCATGTCGCCGGCATGCAATTACACCTATGAATTTTGGCGCAGCTCAACAAGCAGCGGCAGCAGCAATGGCTACTTCCGGGCGGCGCAGAGAGCGAATCGATCCCTTTGATTACGCTTGCAGGGATTTACTTAAAAGGACTTCGGTTGAATCTTATTATGACCACATATTGATAGACGAAGGACAAGACTTTCCGACTGGATTTTATGAACTATGTTTTTCGCTAGTCAAAGGCCAGCGTGATGCCAAAAATCTCGTTTGGGCATATGACGAATTGCAAAACATACTCGATATTAAAATTAGAAGTCCGGAAGATCTATTTGGCAAAGACACAGATGGAAGACCAAGGGTCTCGCTCGCAAGAGCAGCAAGGTTACTGCCAAGTGGCGTTGAGAATGACATCGTTTTAAGCAAGTGCTATCGAAATCAACGTGAGGTACTTACGATTGCCCACGCGCTCGGTTTTGGGATATATGGAACGATTGTTCAACTACTTGAGAGTCGAGACCATTGGGAAGATGTCGGATACCGTGTAATTTCGGCTGGAGAATTTGAGGTCGGCCAGAATATCCTCATTGAAAGGCCAATTGAAAATAGCCCAGTTGAAATTAGTCAAATTGGCGCACCACCGCTCATTGAATCATTTATCGCTGCGGATGTAAAACAAGAATGCGAATGGATAGTTTTGCAAGTTAAAAGATTTATTGATGGTGGCCTTCAGCCTGAAGATATCATCGTTATCGTACTTGATGATAGGTCTTCTAAAACTTATTTCAAATATGTATCGTCCTTTTTGGCTATGGCTGGAATATCCAGTAATAACATTACTGCCGACCCTTACAATGAGCCTCCATTCTCCATTCCTGGTCGTGTTACCCTCTCGACCGTATATCGCGCCAAAGGAAATGAAGCAGCCGTTGTGATTGCTTCAGGAGTCGACGCCGTCGCCCTACAGTCGAGACTTGGAAGAAATAAACTATTCACGGCATTTACCCGTACAAAGGCTTGGCTTCGCATCTCTGGGATGGGGTCTTTGGCCGGCTCAGTCGTGAACGAACTCAAGAAAGCTCAAGAGCACTTTCCTCTACTCGACTTTGAAATGCCAGACCTTGATAGAATAGAAACCATTCAACGGGATCTGAATCAAAGAACTCTGAAAGTACGAAGGCTTCATGACGAGTACGTAAAAAAACTTCGCGAAGAAGGTGTCGATGAAACGGAGGTGACATATTTACTGAACCTAGGGGATAAAGATGCAGAAGCGTGATTTACAAACGAGCATTTATAATTCATGGGAATTAATCGAGCAGCTAGGTCTGGCGGAAACATTTGCTACGCCAGTTCCACTTGAGGTTAATTTGCAATTTCGAGACTCTGCTCTAGATCCATCTTTGAAATATCGAGATCTGTACGAAATAGGATTAAATCTGTCTTATTACAACTTTTTGCTTTCAGACTACTCCTATTTTCAATTCAGTATATCCGAAGCTGATTGTGTAAGATATGCGTATTATCCAAACCCATATTTATCAGGGGATGTTGAAGCTTTATCCAGACTTAAGGGATGGAGAGAATTGTCTTACGCTGGAATGATAGCGCATGAGGACATGATGGCCTTACTGAAGGGCACCGAAGTTCCCGGAGCGATCCCGCTTATCCGCTATGAAAATGCTCCTTCACAGCATAGAGGCCTTAAACACCCGTGCTCACACTTCCATCTAGGGCATCATTCTGAAAATAGGTGGCCGCTTAGGCGAGTTCTGACTGGAAAAGCATTCACATTATTAATTTCGAAGATGTATTACCCTCAGAGGTGGTCTTTATTCGACGACGATGATATCGACTGCAAAAATAGTCTTGATCGGATTTTGATTGCCGAAAAAGCAAATTGCCGAATTATTTCTGATGATCTTTTCACAGCAATTGAGGCAAGTAGCTTTCATTTTTACTGAAAAATTGGAACTCGCTCAAAATTCCATGTCTAGCTATCGATTCCAGTTGATCGCGTCTCCGCCATCAGCGCCACAGCCCCAAAGCTAATCCCAGCCGCAACCGCCAGATACAATCCCACCCAACCCACACCACCCCACTCGCTCAGCCGCTGCGCCAGGTAAGGCGCAGCGGACGCCCCCAGGATTCCCGCGAGGTTGTAGGTCACGCTCGCCCCGGTGTAGCGCACGCGGGTCGGGAAGAGCTCGGGCAGCAGCGCGCCCATGGGGCCGAACAGCCAGCCCATGGCGAAGAGGCCGAGGCAGAGGAAGCCGAGGACGAGGCCGCCCTGGCCGCTGCCCAGCATCGGGCCCATCAGCAGGCCGAGGCTCGCCGTGAAGACGAGGCCGGAGAGGAGGACGGGGCGGCGGCCGTACCGGTCGGCGGCCCAGCCCGAGAGGGGGATGCCGAGGCCCATGAACAGCACGGCCACGCACTCGAAGAGCAGGAAGGTGGGCCGGGTGAAGCCGAGCGTCGAGACGCCGTAGCTGAGGGCGAAGACGGTGGAGAGGTAGAACACCGCGTAGCAGGCCACCATCGCGAAGGTGCCGAGCAGGGTCGCCCGAATGTACTTCGTGAAGATCACCGCCAGCGGCACCTTTTCCGGAGCGGCCTTTTCCAGGGCGGCCTTGAAGACCGGGGTTTCGGTGAGCTTAAGGCGGACATAGAGCCCGACGCCCACGAGGGCGGCGCTCGCCAGGAACGGGATGCGCCAGCCCCAGGCCTGGAAGTCGGCGGGGCTGAGCGCCAAAGCGAGGCCGAGGAAGCCGAGATTGGCGGTGATGAAGCCCACCGGCGCCCCAAGCTGCGGGAAGATGCCGTAGAGGGCGCGCCGGCCCGGGGGCGCGTTCTCCACCGCCAGCAGGGCCGCCCCGCCCCATTCGCCGCCGAACCCGACGCCCTGGCCGAAGCGCAGGACGCAGAGGGCGAGCGGCGCCCACCAGCCGGCGGTGGCATAGGAGGGCAGGCAGCCGATCAGCACCGTCGACAGGCCCATGATCATCAGGGAGGCCACCAGGGTGGCTTTCCGCCCGACCCGGTCGCCGAAATGGCCGAAGAACGCGGCGCCCAGGGGCCGGGCGACGAAGGCGATGGAGAAGGTGGCGAAGGCCGCCAGGGTCTGCACCGCCGGATCGCCGGGCGGGAAGAAGATCGGCCCGATCACCAGGGCGGCGGCGGTGGCATAGACGTAGAAGTCGTAGAACTCGATCGCGGTGCCGACGAAGCTGGCGATGAGGATGCGCGCCGCCGGGACGGCCTCGGCGGGTGTCGTCGGGCGGGTCGCGGCGGGGCGGAGGGCTGTCTGGCTCATGGCCGGGGCCTTAGCGCAGGCGCGACCGGCAGGATAGCGCTGGTTCGGGGTCGGGCGGAGCGTTGGCGCGCATCGCCTTCTCCCCTCTACGGGAGAAGGTGGCCCGCGAAGCGGGTCGGATGAGGGGTGCGCCCTAGTCGGAGAGGGTGCCCCCCTCTGCCGCCTGCTCCGTAGGCACCCTCCCCCGCGGAGGGGGGAGGGTCATCGCGTGCCTTGACCCCCTTCCCCGTCCGGCATAAAGAACCAGCGTTCGTTTCAGCGGATGACGCCCCCTTCCGTCGGTCGCGGCCGAGGCGTAGAGGGTGGGCGTGTGCGGGCCGGCGGGCCCGGGAGGTTTTTGCGATGACCGATCGTCTGCCCGGCTTCAACACGCGGGCCATCCATGCCGGCGCCCTGCCCGACCCGACCACGGGAGCCCGCGCCACGCCGATCTACCAGACCGCCTCGTTCGTCTTCGACGATGCCGAGCACGCCGCCTCGCTGTTCGGGCTCGAGGCCTTCGGCAACATCTACTCGCGCATCACCAACCCCACCAACGCGGTGCTGGAGGAGCGCGTCGCGGCCCTGGAGGGCGGCACCGCCGCCGTGGCGGTGGCCTCGGGCCACGCCGCCGAGTTCCTGGTGATGCACGCGCTGATGCAGCCCGGCGACGAGTTCATCGCGGCCGACCGGCTCTACGGCGGCTCGATCAACCAGTTCAACCACTCCTACAAGAACTTCGGCTGGAACGTGGTCTGGGCCGAGACCGACGACCCGTCCTCCTTCGAGCGCGCGATCACGCCGCGCACCAAGGCGATCTTCTGCGAGTCCATCGCCAATCCGGGCGGGGTCATCACCGACATCGCGGCGCTCTCGGAGATCGCCAAGCGCCACAACATCCCGCTCATCGTCGACAACACGATGGCGAGCCCCTACCTGATCCGCCCCTTCGAGCACGGGGCCGACATCGTCGTGCACTCGGCGACGAAGTTCCTGGGCGGCCACGGCAATTCCATCGGCGGCCTCGTGGTCGACGGCGGCACCTTCCCGTGGGTGGGCGACGCGCGCTTCCCCATGCTGTCGGCCCCGCGCCCGGAATATGCCGGCAAGGTGCTGGCCGAGACCTTCGGCAACTTCGCCTTCGCCATCGCGGTGCGGGTGCTGGGCCTGCGCGACCTCGGGCCGGCGCTCTCGCCCTTCAACGCCTTCCTGCTCCTCTCGGGCATCGAGACCCTTCCCCTGCGCATGCAGCGCCATTGCGACAACGCGCTCGCCGTGGCGACCTTCCTGCAGGGCCACCCGGCGGTGTCCTGGGTCAGCTATCCGGGCCTGGAGACCGACCGCTACCACGCGCTCGCCCGGCGCTACACGCCGCACGGGGCCGGGGCGGTCTTCACCCTCGGCCTGAAGGGCGGCTACGAGGCCGGCGTCAAGCTCGTCTCCGGCCTGACCCTGTTCTCCCATCTGGCCAATATCGGCGACACCCGCTCGCTCATCATCCACCCCGCCTCCACCACCCACCGCCAGCTCACCGACCCGCAGCGGATCGCCGCCGGGGCGGGGCCGGAGGTGGTGCGGCTCTCGGTCGGCCTCGAGGATCCACAGGATCTGATCGCCGACCTCGACGCCGCGCTGAACGCCTGAGCGGAGCGGTGTTAACGGTCTCTTTACCATGTTGGGCCGAGGCTCGCGGCGCGATCACCGGAGGTGGCGATGTCGGCCTTGGCTTCGATGGACTGGGCATTCGTGGAACAGATCAGCGACGCGGCGGCGTTCCTGGCCATCCTGGCGACCCTCGTGGGGCTGGCGATCGCCTTCGCCCCGGAGTTGCCCGGGCGCCGCGTCACCGCTCCGGTGAAACGGATGCGCGACACCGGCCGTTGTTGACGACACCCTTGGCGGGGCCTAGGCCCCCGTCTCACCCCTGTCGCGAGATCGTCCGGCCGCCGATGACGCAGAACCCGCCAGAGAGGCAAGCCTCGACAGAGACGCAAGATCCGACGGATCTGCCTGTCGTTCTCCTCGTCGAAGACGACGGGCTGCTTCTCATGGAAGCCGCCGACACGCTCGCGGATGCCGGCTTCGAGGTTCTGGAGGCGAGCCACGCCGACAACGCCCTCTCGGTGCTGGAGAGCCGCGGCGACGTCGACGTGCTGATGACCGACGTGGACATGCCGCGCGGCTCCATGGACGGTTTCGCCCTGGCCCGCCTGGTGGCGCATCGCTGGCCCTCCATCCCGGTCCTCGTCGTCTCCGGCATGGGCACCCCCGGCCCGCACGACATGCCCGACGGGGCGCGCTTCATCCCGAAGCCCTACGAGCCCTCGACCCTGGTCCGGACCCTGCGCGCCTTCACCCACCGCGCCGCCTGACCGCTCACCGCGACCTCTTCACAGACGGGAGGCCCCGATGGCCACCGAGACCCAGACCCATCGCTTCGCCACCCAGGCGATCCATGCCGGCGCCGCCCCCGACCCGGCCACCGGCGCCCGGGCCCAGCCGATCTACTTCACCAACGGCTTCGTCTTCGAGGACACCCAGCAGGCGGCGGACATCTTCGCCATGCGCCGGACCGGGTTCTCCTACTCGCGCGGCTCCAACCCGACGGTGGCCGCCCTGGAGCGCCGCGTCGCCGCGCTGGAAGGCGCCAAGGCCGCCGTGGCGGTGGCCTCGGGCCAGTCGGCCGTGCTGATGGTGCTCATGACCCTGATGAAGAGCGGCGAGGCCTACGTCGCCTCCTCGCGCCTCTTCGGCGGCTCGCTCGGCCTGATGAACCGCCTCGACGGGCGCTACGACCTCAAGCCCCAGTTCACCAAGGGCCTGACCCCGGCCGATTTCGAGGCCGCGATCACCCCGGAGACCCGGGCGATCATCTGCGAGTCGATCGTCAACCCCTGCGCCACCGTGATGGATCTGGCCGGCATCGCCGCGGTGGCGCGCCGCCACGGCCTGCCGCTCGTGGTCGACAACACCCTCGCCTCCCCGGCCCTGATCCGGCCGATCGAGCACGGGGCCGACATCGTCATCCACTCGACCTCGAAGTTCCTCGGCGGCTCCGGCCAGACCATCGGCGGCGTGATCTGCGACGCCGGGCGCTTCGACTGGGCGGCGATCCCCGGCCGCTACAACCTGATGAGCGAGCCCTGGGCCGACTATGACGGCCTCGTGCTCACCGAGCGCTTCCCGGACTTCGCCTTCGCCTCGGCCTGCCGCGTCTTCGGCATGCGCGAGCTCGGCCCCGGCCTGTCGCCCATGAACGCCTTCCTGACGCTCACCGGCATCGAGACCCTGCCCCTGCGGATGGAGCGGCACTGTTCGAACGCGAAGGCGGTGGCGGCCTTCCTGAAGGACCACCCGGCGGTGGCCTGGGTCAGCTATCCCGCCCTCCCCGGCCAGGAGGGCGAAGCGATGGCCGCCCGCTACGTGCCGCAGGGGCCGGGCTCGATCTTCACCGTGGCGCTGAAGGGCGGCGAGCCGGCGGCGGTCCAGTTCATCATGGGCCTCAAGCTGATCTCGCACCTCGTGAACATCGGCGAGATCAAGTCCCTGGCGATCCACCCGGCGACCACCACCCACCGCCAGCTCAGCCCCGCCGACAAGGCCGCCGCCAAGGTCGGCCCCGAGACGGTGCGCCTCTCCATCGGCTTGGAGAGCGTCGAGGACCTCATCGCCGACGTCGAGCAGGCCCTGGCGCAGATCGGCTGAGGGCCGCGCGCCCGACGGGACGGCTCAGGTCAAGCCGACGCCGATGACTCCGCTTTCCATCAGGGAGAAGCGGATGCCGGACCGGCGCAGGGCGTGCACGGCCCTGTGGCGGGAGCGCTGCGCGATCGCCCCGACGTTCTCCTCCAGGCGCTTGACGGTCGAGAGCGAAAGACCGGCGGCCTGTGCGAGGTCCGTCATCGACCAGTCCAGCAGGGCCCGGGCGGCGCGCAGGTGGCGCCCGTCGATCGCCTGCTCCAGGCCTTCGCGAAACTGGTCGCTGACCGGCGACGTCATCGAGCCCATCGGCCGGGTGATGCCGGCCCATTCCCGGATCTCCCCGCCCGAACTTCGGATGGGGACGACGAAACTCTCGAAACGCTCCCGTCCATGGCGCATGATGCGCAGGAGAGGTGTCGCTCGGTAGGCGAGGCCCGCACTGAACGCTTCGCCGCCATGGGCACGCCAGTGCTCACGCTCCTCATGCGTGATCGTCTGGAAAGCATCTGTCGCGATCTCAGAGGCCGAGAGGCCCGTCAGGTCGCAGAATTCCTGTGTGAATTCGAGACCGATAGCCAGATCACTGGAGAAGAACAGGGTCCGCCTTTCTTTGAACAGGGCCCGCCGGCGCCGCTGCTCGGCCATGCGTGCCTGCTGCAGCCGCTCCTGATCCGTCACGTCGAGCACGACCCCGGCCGCCCCGCGGGGGCGCCCGTCCGGCGTGAGATAGATCTCGCACCGGACCGACAACACGCGGATCGCGCCGTCCGGGCGGAGCAGGCGGGCGACCTGCTGGCCGAGCGTCACGCCCTGGATCAGGTCGGCGCGGGTCTCCACCCTCTCCCGGTCCTGGGGATGGATCAGGCCGAGGAGACGCTCGTAGCCCGGCCGTGTGGTCTGGGGGTCGAGGCCGAGCACGCGGAACAGGCCCGGCGACCAGTCGTGATGGTTGTCCGCGAAGCCCCAACTCCAGGTCCCGGTGACACCCTGGCTCTCGATGAGGTCCAAAAAATACGGGGACGCGAATTCGAGGCTTTCCAGATTCATCCGTATGACGCCGGCACCCAACACCAAAAACCGCCTCGTCCTTATAGTATCCGCTCGGCATATGGCGAAATCGAGGGATGAAAACTTAGAGTTCAGCACCCGATCCGTGTCTTGATAACCTAAGGTATGTTTCTGGGTGTGCCGGCAATTCGCCGCGATAGTGCGGCGCTCGTCGCGGGCCGGGCCGGACATCGTCGTAGACTTGACCTCCGATGTCGTGGAGGCCCCGGGCTCAGCGAGGGCGGGCTCGCCCCTCGGCCGGCGGATCGGCGCGCATCCGATCCGTCCGATCCCTCCGGGATGGGGGATCCGGGCCTTGCGCGAGCGCCGCGCCTACGTGGCGAACCAGGCACCGCTCCGGGTGCGCGAAGCCCGATCAGCGCAGGCCGACGCCGATGATCCCACCCTCCATCAGGGAGAAGCGGATGCCGAAGCCGCGCAGGGTGTCCACGGCCCTGTGGCGGGAGCGCTGCGCGATCGCCGCGACGTTCTCCTCCATGCGCTTGACGGTGGAGAGCGAGAGACCGGCGGCCCGGGCGAGGTCCGTCATCGACCAGTCCAGCAGGGCCCGG
The DNA here is from genome assembly GCF_059816145.1 of Methylobacterium sp. 001424705. Taxonomy (NCBI): domain Bacteria; kingdom Pseudomonadati; phylum Pseudomonadota; class Alphaproteobacteria; order Hyphomicrobiales; family Methylobacteriaceae; genus Methylobacterium; species Methylobacterium sp. 001424705. The sequence goes on from NZ_JCBANU010000025.1 coordinate 67,030, forward strand.
GCGGCGCGCAGGTGGCGCCCGTCGATCGCCTGCTCAAGGCCTTCGCGAAACTGGTCGCTGGCCAAAGGGGTGTGTGATCCGATCGGACGGGTCAGGCTGCTCCAGTCCACCACCACGCCGGCCGCGTCGCGGAGCGGAACGGTGAACACCTCGAAGCGCTCACGATTGCCGCCGGCAATATGGAGCAGCGGCGTCAGCCGATGGGCGAGCCCATCTGACTGGGCTGCGATGCTCACGTCACGCCAGTGCTCCCGCTCCTCGCCCAGGATCGTCCGGAAGGCATCGGCTGCGATCTCGTCCGGCGAAAGGCCGGTCAATTCGAAGGCCTCCTGGGGGAAGGTGAATCGGCGCTCCGGATCGCTGGAGAAGGCCAGCGTCCGCGTCTGCTGGAACAGGGCTCGCCGGCGCCGCTGCTCGGCCTGGCGGGCCTGCTGCAGCCGCTCCTGATCCGTCACGTCGAGCACGACCCCGGCCGCCCCGCGGGGACGTCCGTCTGGCGCCAGATAGATCTCGCTCCGGGCCGACAGCACGCGGATCGCGCCGTCCGGGCGGAGCAGGCGGACGCTCTGCTGGCCGAGCGTCACGCCCCGGATCAGGTCGGCGCCGGTCTCTACCCTCTCCCGGTCCTGCGGATGGATCAGGCCGTGCAGACGGTCGTAGCCCGGCCGGGTGGTCTGCGGGTCGAGGCCGAGCACGCGGAACAGGCCCGTCGACCAGACATGGTGGTTGTCGGCGAAGCACCAGCCCCAGGTCCCGGCGACGCACTGGCTCTCGATCAGGTTCAGAAAATAGGGGGACGCGAAATTGAGGCTTTCCAAATTCATTCGTGAGGTGCCGAGCAAAAATAATAAGAACGTTTCCAAGGTATAGTATCAAGGTGGCGTGGCGTGCAATGGAGGCCCAGCAAACTTAGAGTATGAGATGCGGCGGGGTCCTGGTAAACTTCAGGTATATTTTGCGGTGTGCCGATGATCCGCCGCAACATTGCGGTGCGCGAAGGGTGGCGGGCCGGCGACGGAAGCGACGGTCGTCGTGGACCCGACGCGGTTCCCACCTCTCCTGCGCGACGGCCGACCCCTCCGCCGCGCCGGGCGGCCCCTGGGACGGTGCGCCGCGCGATCGGCCTGGAGACCGTCGAGGCCCCCATCGCCGACGTCGCGCAGGCCTTGGCCCGGCTCGGGGCCGCGCCCCTCCCCTCGGCCGACGGCACGGCTCAGGTCAGGCCGACGCCGATGACCCCGCCCTCCATCAGGGAGAAGCGGATGCCGGACCGGCGCAGGGCGTCCACGGCCTTGTGGCGGGACCGCTCCGCGATCGCCCCGATGTCCTCCTCCATGCGCTTGACGGTGGAGAGCGAGAGGCCGGCGGCCCGGGCGAGGTCGGTCATCGACCAGTCCAGCAGGGCGCGGGCGGCGCGCAGGTGGCGCCTGTCGATCGCCTGCTCCAGGCCTTCGCGGAACGGGTCGCTGGCCAGGGGGCTGTGCGATCCGATCGGGCGCGTCAGGTTGCTCCACTCCACCACCACGCCGTCCGTGTCGCGAAGCGGAACGGAGAACACCTCGAAGGGCCCGCGATCGCCGCCGGCGAGGTGCAGGACGGGTCTCGTCACGTGCGCCCGCCCCGAAAGCTGTCCCTCGATGCTGGCTTCGCGCCAGTGCTCGCGCTCTTCATGGACCACACACAGGAAGCCATCGGCCGAGATGTCCGCGAGCGAGAGGCCCGTCAGATCGCTGGCCTCCTGGGGCATGGAGAACGCGTAGTCCGGATCGTTGGAGAACAGGAACGCCCGCCCCTGCTGGAACAGGGCGCGCCGACGCCGCAAATCGGCCTGGCGCGCCTGCTGCAGCCGCTCCTGATCCGTCACGTCGAGTACGATCCCGGCCGCGCCGCGGGGGCGTCCGTCCGCCGCCAGATAGATCTCGGTCCGGGCCGACAGCACGCGGACCGCGCCGTCCGGGCGGAGCAGGCGGACGGTTTTCTGGCCGAACGTCACGCCTTGGATCAGGTCGAGGCCGGTCTCCACCCGCTCCCGGTCCTGCGGATGGAGCAGGCCGAGCAGACGGTCGTAGCCCGGCCGGGTGCTCTGCGGATCGAGGCCCAGCACGCGGAACAGGCCCGGCGACCAGACATGATCGTTGTCGGCGAAGCGCCAGCCCCAGGTCCCGGTGGCGCCCTGGCTCTCGATCAGGTTCAGCAAATGCTGGGAAGCGAATCCGAGGCTTTCAACATTCATCTGTGTCGTGCCGAGCAACACCAACGATGGACATGGCCGATGTATAGTGTCCGTCCGGCGTCGTGCGCAATACAAAGCAAGACATGCAGAAGTCTTTATTTATTTGTTCGCAGGTGTAACCTTCGGCGGCCTTAGGCCGAGCGCTGAAGATCCGCAGCGACGCGGCAGCGCTGACGGCGTGGTGGGCCGGTGGCAGGGGGCACGCGCGTCGTGAACCCGAAGCGGTGCCCGCCGCTCCTGCGCATCCGCCGATACGTCCGCCCGGAGCGCACGAGCCGGAGGCGTGGTGCCGGAGCCCGGCCCGAAATTCTGTCTTGTCGTTTGGCGTTTCGGGATCACCGGCTTCCGATGATCCCTGATAAACTCTAGGCCGCGGCGGAGAGGGTCGGCGGGCCCGCGGCCTCGATGCGGTTGCGGCCGAGTCCCTTGGCCCGATACAGGGCCGCATCGGCGCTGGCCAGCATCGTGGTGAGGTCGCCGCGATCCGGCGCCGCGAGACCGATGCTGACGGTCGCCGGAATCCCGGGGCCTTCCGCCCGCGCGGCCGCGGCGGCGAAGCGGCTGGCGATGGTGGCGCCGCGGCTCAGGGCCTGAAGCCGGTCGCAGTCGGGCAGGAGCGCGGCGAACTCCTCGCCACCCAGGCGAACCAGAAGCGCGTCGGGGCCCGCGCCCGCGCGGGCGGTTTCGGCGAACAGCTTCAGGATCGCATCGCCCGCCGGATGGCCGTAGCGGTCGTTGATCGCCTTGAAGTGGTCGAGGTCGAAGGCCAGGAGCGCGACGGGGCGGCCCTGCTGCTCCCGCAGGATCCGGCCCCCCTGCTCGAAGAAGGCGTGGCGGTTCGCCAGCCCCGTGAGCTGGTCCGTGTGCGACAGGCGCAGGAGGTGCTGCTTCTCCTCCTCACGGACGAGGGCGAGGAACGACATCGGCATCGCCACCGAATACAGGACGGCCTCGACCATCGTCGCCTTGGCCACGACGATGAGCATATCCGGGCCGTACCACTGGACGAGGACGGGGGCGACGAAGGCGCGGCCGAGGTAGAACCCGGCGTGGACGGCCGAGATCGCGACTGCCACCGGCCGGGATCGCAATCCCCGGGCCGTGCGGCTGCGCAGGAGGATCCACGCCGTCAGGCCGCAGGCCAGCGCGATGGGCAGGGCCGAGACGTGGTTCCAGAAGGCGGTCGGGAACTGCGTCCCGGCGAGCGCCCACAGGACCGCGAGGCCGGCCAGCGCGGCGAGGGAGGCGCGGAGGTGCCGCCGCCCGTCGAGGCTCGCCGCGGCGTCGAGGACCAGGAGGTAGCCCGACACCATCAGGAGGTTGGTCGCTGCCATGCCGAGGGCGACGGGTACGCGGCCGCGGTTCATCGCCACGACGCAGCCCAAAACGAAGGCCACCAGACCGGCAGCCAGCACGGCGAGCCCCCGCGCCCGCGCCGGGTGGGCCTGCCGCTCCCAGAGCAGAAGCGACGTCGACACCAGCAGCGTCCCGATCGTCAGGTACCAGAGGGTTTGGAGATCGATCTGCATCGCTTTGCCTGTCTCGCGGCAAAGCTTACCGGCTCGGTTACGCCAGGTCCCTTACGGTTCCACGCGAATCGTCGACATGGTTCCCGCAACGTTAAGGGCCCGCCGGTGCCCGCGCCGGGTCAGGTCGATGCCTCCTCCCGGTGCCCGATGCCGATGACGCCGCCGTCCAGGCGCGAGAACCGGATCCCCGCCTTGCGCAGCGTCTCGACCGCCTTGTGCCGGGACTGTTGGGCGGTGTTGTCGAGATGCTCCTCCATGCGCTTCACCGTCGACAGGGAAAGGCCGGCGGCCTTCGCAAGATCGGTCATCGACCAGTCCAGCAGGGCGCGGGCGGCGCGCAGGTGACGCCCGTCGATTCCCCCGTCGAGGGCCTCGTCGAGGGCCTCGTCGAATGGCGGGCCGGGCGGGTGCGCGTCCGCCTCCAGCGAGCGAGTGAGGCCGGCCCAGTCCTCCGCCCCGCCGCCCGAATCCACCGGGACCGGCGCTTCGGTGAATGGGAGGGCGGCATCGCCGAAGAGGCTCGGCGTGCCCTCGTCTCCGAACAGGACCCGGCTGCGGCGCTGGTCGGCCAAGCGCGCCTGACGGAGGCTTTCGTGGTCCGTCACGTCCAGGACGACGCCCGCGGCCCCGCGCGGTCGCCCGTCCGGGTCGAAATAGATCTCGTTTCGCACTGACAGGACCCGCATCGCGCCATCCGGCCGGCGAAACCGCACCGTCTGGCTGCCGAGGGCGGTACCCTGGATCAGGTCGGCCCCGGTCGCCAGTTTCGCGCGATCCTCCGTGAGGACCAGTCCGACCAGCAGCTCGTAGCTCGGCCGCGTGGTCCGAGGGTCGAGGCCCAGGAGATGGTACAGGCCGGACGACCAGACCTGTTGGTTGTCGGCAAACTGCCAACCCCAGGTGCCGGTGAGCCCATGGCTTTCGATCAGGTTTAAAAACTGGGCTGGAGAAAACTTGAGATTGTCGACCTTCATGTCGTCACGGCCTGCTGCACCTTCTCAAATGATAGTGTCATCAATCGAGCAAGTCCGCAAATCAGACTAGTCAACCGGATAAGCTGCCGTTAGTGGACAAAATTAGTTCTTTATGACCCATTTCGGCGGTTATTCTTGGTCAGATTCCCGTTCCGACACGCCGGGCACCGATGTCATCGGACGTTTTCGGGTCGCGGTGGTCGCCCTCGGCGCGGGCGGCGACCGGCTCCCATGATCCGGGGCCTGAGGCCTCGACCGCTTCGGCGGCTCCGCGGCATCGCAGCGGGCCGGCCAAGGGAGTGAAAGGCCGATCGTTCGCCGCACATCCGGGGGATGCGCCGTGAAGTCCGGCCCCCGCGGGCGACCGGCGAACGCGCGGCGTCGGACCGTCCGTGGTCCGCGCGCCCGCTTCAGGCGATCCGCAGGGTGGGCTCCGCCTCCGCGTCGCCCAGCAGGTCCGGGCGGTTGCGCAGGAACCAGGGGACGCGGCTCGCCGGCATCGGCTTTCCGTAGAGATAGCCCTGGACGTTGGTGCAGCCTCCGTCCCGCAGGAAAGCGGCCTGCTCCGCCGTCTCGACGCCCTCGGCGGTGACGTCGAGGGCGAGGCTGCGGCCGAGCTGCAGCACGGCGGTGACGATGGCGGCGTCGTTGGCGTCGCGCTCCAGGTCCCGGATGAAGCTGCGGTCGATCTTGATCTCGTCCACCGGGAACTGCTTCAAGTGGGTAAGCGAGGCGTAGCCGGTGCCGAAATCGTCCAGGGCGACCCGGATGCCGGAGCCGTGCAGCTCGGCCAGCACATCGCTGACCCGGTCGCCGTGGCTGCCGAGGAGGACGGTCTCCGTCACCTCGACCCCGATCCGGCTGCGCGCCAGGCCGGCCGAATCGACGTCGTCGAGGAAGGTCCCGGCCAGGTCACCCTGGGCGAACTGCGCCGTCGAGAGGTTGAGGAAGACGCGGCCGGGATCGAGCCCGAGGCTGATCCAGTGCAGGAGGTCGGCGATGATTCGCCGGCGCAGGACGTCGCCCACCGCGACACCGATCTCGGGATCGTCGAAGACAGCCGAGAAGGCGCCGGGAGCGAGGAGGCCGCGGACGGGATGGTGCCAGCGCGCCAGAGCTTCGAATCCGATCACCGCGCCCGAGAGCAGGTTGATCTTCGGCTGGTAGTGGGGCTCGAGGCCGCCGCCCCCGTCGAGGGCCGCGCGCATCTCGCGAGTCATCGCCACCCGCTCCTCGATGTTCGCCCGCAGGGCCGGCACGAACAGCGTCGCGCGGTTCCGCCCCGAGGCCTTGGCGGCGTAGAGGGCGAGGTCCGCGTTGGTGAAGAGGTCGGCCGAGTTCCCGGCATGGTCGGGGTAGAGGGCGAGGCCGAGGCTCGCCCGCGGCGCCACGATCCGCCCGCTGATCGGCATCGGCGGGTGCAGGACGTCGAGGATGCGCTCCGCGAGGTCGTGGATGCGGGGTCGCCCCGCCGCATCGCGGCCGGTGCAGATCACGACGAACTCGTCGCCCCCGAGGCGCGCCACGAGGTCGTCCGGTTCGATCACGCCGCAGAGGCGCAGGGCGACCTCCTTGAGCAGGGCGTCCCCGGAATCGTGCCCGAGGGTGTCGTTGATCTCCTTGAAGGCGTCGAGGTCGAGAAGGATCAGGCCGACCGCAGCGGCTTGGGCTTCCGCCCGCGCCAGGGCGGTCTCCAGGGTGGCCTGGAACAGCGCGCGATTGGGCAGGCCCGTGAGCACGTCGTGATGGGCGGCCGAGCGGATCTGCGCCTCGGCGGCCTTGCGGCTCGTGATGTCCACGAGGCTGGAGACGTGACAGGCGATGCCGTCGATCTGGACGCACTCGATCGAAAGGAGCACGTCGCGGCGCTCCCCGGTGAGGACGACGATGCTCGCCTCCCAGTCGCGGATCGCCTGGCGCCGGTCCAGCACCGCCTGCATCCGGCGGCGGTCGGCGCCAGCGAGGAAGTCGCGGTTCGCGTAGTTCGCCAGGGTGTCGCCGGGGGCGAGCCCGAAGAACTGGACGCCGGCATCGTTGGTGCTGACGATCTGCCCGTTGGCCGCCCGGGAGACCACGATCGGCACCGGCACGGCCCGGAACATCGTCTCGAACAGCTCCCGGCTCTCCGCCAGTTCCAGGCTCGCCCTGCGTTCCACGTCGGCCGCCGCCCATTCCAGGCGGCGCAGGCGGTTCGACCGGGCGATGTAGAGCAGGACCGTCAGGTGGCCGAGGACGAACTCGATCGCCAGGGCGAGGCTCACTTCGCCGGGGGATCGCACGGCGAGGAAGCCCGACAGCAGGACGAGGGCCGACACACTGCCGGTGACCGCCGTCCGAATGAAGCTCAAGGGCACCACGAGCATGAACGCGGTCGGCACCAGCAGCGCCGCCAGGACCGGGATTTCGGGGCGCGCCACGCAGAGGGCGCCGAGGCCCAGGCTCGCGGCGGCCTGCCACGGGAGGAGCCATCGCTGCAGCTGCGCGAAGTCCTTGACGGACCGCAGGGCGACCAGACCGCCGAGCGTCGCCGCCACGAGGCCGAGATGCGTGACCAGCATCGCCCGCATCCCGCTGCGGGCCTCGATCAGGCTGAGGTCGTCGACGAGGAGCAGGAGGTCGATCGCCAGGGAGGCGCACAGGACCGCCCGCGTGTGGCGCAGAATTTTGGGGAGCCGCTCCGCCCGGAACGCCGTTTCGTGGGCACGGGAGGCGAATGCGCCCGCAGGAGTGATGAGCCGTTCGGTCGTCATGACGCCCGACCGTGACACGCAAAGATCGCGCAGGGGTTAAGAGCGCCTGGCCTGGGCTTTTATTTCACCGCGCGCGGCCCGCGTGCCGTCAGGGCCCGCAGCGCGCCCCGCATCGTACGCACATCCTGCTCGGTCATGGCCATGCGATGAAGCATGTCGCGCATGTTGCGGGCGATGATGTCCCGCTTCTCCGGCGGATAGAAGCCGGCGGCCGCCAGGCTGTCCTCCAGCGTCGTGAAGAGCGAGGCCATCGCCTCCCGGGTGGCGGGCGGCGACAGCATCTCGCCGGTGAAGGGCAGCACGGAGAGACCGGCTGCCCGGCGCCACTCGTAGCTCATGAGCAGCACCCCCTGGGCCAGGTTCAGGGAGGAGAAGCGGGCATCGACCGGGAAGGTCACGATGGCGTCGGCGCGGGAGACCTCGTCGTTGTCGAGGCCGGAGCGCTCCCGTCCGAACAGGATGCCGACCCGCTGGCCGGCGCGGCCCGCGACGTCGCGCATGGCCTCGTCGGGCGCGAAGACCCGCTTCATCTGACCGCGCTCGCGCGCCGTCGTCGCCAGCACGTAGTGCAGGTCGGCGATCGCCTCGCCGAGGGTGTCGTAGACCACCGCGCCGTCGAGGATGTGGGTGGCGCCCGAGGCCGCCTCGCGCACGCCCTTCTTCGGCCAGCCGTTCTTCGGCGCCACCAGGCGGAGCTCCGACAACCCGAAATTCGCCATGGCCCGGGCGGTCATGCCGATGTTCTCGGCCAGTTGCGGCTGGACCAGGATGATCACGGGCCCGGCGGGGGATGGGGCGGGTTCGGCCGCCGCGGCGCCGGTGGTCACGGGGTCGGTCGTTGCGGGATCGGTCGGCATGGGATCGGGCATGTGCGGGTCGGAGCTCATTCGCGCCGTCTTGCACGAGGCGGGCGCGACGGCCAAGCGCCGCCGGCCCGGGGAAGCCCGAGCGGGCTCAGATCTTCCCGTCGAGGCCCATCTGGTAGTATTTGTGGATGATCTTGTCCTGGTTCTCCAGGAGCCAGTCGATCGAGGGCTCGTTGGTCATCGCCTTTCGGATCGCCTCGGTCATGCCCCGGCGCTGGATGTCGAACAGCGCCTTGTGGTCGACGGTCTCGGCCTCGATCACGCCGGGGCTCAGCCAGACCGAGCAGATGATGCCGAGGTCGTTGGCCTTCTCCTTCGGGATGTAGCCGGCCCGCACCGCATCGAGCACGCCGTTGGCGATGGCGAACTGCACCGTGCCCATCAGGATCGAGGTGTATTTGCTCTCGGTGACGCTCACCTTCGAGACGCAGAGCGTGACGGGGCGCACCATGATGTCGGTATTGAGGAGCGCGAAGACGCGGCTGTGGCCGACGACCTGATCGCCCGTGAGGGTGGCGAGGGCGGTGCCCACCGGACCGTCGAGTTCGCCGATGATCACCTCGGGCTCGGACGCCGTGTTCGGCGGTCCGCCGGCGACCAGGGCCTCGCCGGCGCGAAGGATGATGCGTTCACTCATGGGGCTCTCTCAGGACAGCGGAGGACAGGACGGCGGGGGCTGTGCCGCGTGGCGGGCAGATTCCGCGTGTCGGCGTCAATGTCCAGCCCCATGGCCGCATGGGGCCCCGCCGCGCCTTCGGACGCCGTCCGCGCCGCCCGGGTCGTACGTGGCCCGCGGCCGATCCACAGGGCATCGGGGATGCGGGCGACCGTCGCGGATCGCAGTAATTCGACCTTAAGGCTCGCCATGCATCGCTGAGCGATACGGGACCTCTTCATCGGCTGTTCGTCAGGACATCAGAGGAACCGCCCCGTCGGAGCGTGATGGCAAGGCCAAGCGACCCGCAACATCAGAATGCGATCGGTTTCGGCACTCCCATGTCCTGCGGCGCCAAGAAAACAGGCTGGGTAAGCCGCTTTCGCCGATCTTCGAGCGGCGCGACGGCAGTCGAGTTCGCCCTTGTCATGCCGCTCTTCATACTGGTGTTCGTCGAAATTCTTCAGGGTGGCCTGTACGTCTTCTGCTACGCGGCCCTGGAAAAGGCGACCGCCGATGCCAGCCGGACGATCATGATCGGCGCGCTGACCGATACGGCCTCCACCTCCAACGGCTTTCGCAGCTCGGTGGTCTGCGCCAACCTGATCGCCGGCCTGTCCTGCAACAACATCGTCACCAATCTGCAGACCACCACCCTGACCGGGTCGGGCGGCGGCTACTCGGTGTTCGTCAGCCCGGACGAGAAGAGCCTCGTGCCGGTGCCGATGAACAACAGTCAGACGGCGTACTGCACCGGCGCCCCCGGCACCTACGGTTACCTCCAGGTCTTCTACGCCGTCCCGGTGTTCAGCCCGGTCTGGATCGCCCTGAAGCTGGGCACGACCTGGAACGGGACCTCGGTCGTGTTCGCCCGGGCGGCGGTGGCGTTCCGGAACGAGCCGTTCACCACCGCCAGCGTCTCGACAGGGTGCTGACGCCGCCATGAGCCGCCAGACCCTCAAGCGCTTCGGACGGGACGGGCGCGGCATCGCCATCATCGAGTTCGCGCTGATCCTGCCGCTGCTGCTCACGCTCTCGGCGGTGACCTTCGATCTCGTCCGCTACGTCATCTACATGCGCAAGCTCGAGCTCGCCGCCAGCACCCTGGCGGATCTCGTGGCGCGCAACGACACGGGCAAGATCACCCAGACCGACATCCTCGCGATCTCCCGATCCCAGCTGGTCATGTTCCCGGAGGCCATGTCCGCCGCCAAGGACGCCAACGTCTCGGTCTGGACCCTGCTGAGATGGTCGCTGTCGGGGGTGCAGTTCACCCCGACCGTCGCCGGTTGCACGTCCAACTGTACCTATACGCCGAAGGTCGTCTGGACGTCCGGCCAGAAGCGCTCCTGCACGACACCGCCCGTCGCGGCGCCCAATACGGCCGGACCGAGTCCCACGACGCTGCCCAGCGACACGTTCGGCCCCGGCTTCCTCGTCGTGGCCGACGTGGTCTTCAGCTACAAGCCCCTCATCCTCCAATCCGTCGTCGGCTCGATCGACATCGCGAAGTCCTTCTACTTCGCGCCGCGCTACGTCACGGCCATCACCTTCGATCCGAGCGGCGGGAGCACCTCCGCCAATGCCTGCCCCTGACCCCGAGGCCTGTTCCATGCACGCCGACTCCACGCATCCCGTCTCTCCGCCAGGGCGCCTGCTGCGGCGCCTGCGCGATGAGACGGGCGGCAATGTCCTCATGGTCTTCGCCCTGGCGCTGATCCCGCTGATCGGCCTGACCGGGCTCGGCGTCGATTACGTCCGCGGCATCAACTACCGCACCCATTTCGACCGCGCGGCCGACGCGGCCACCATCACCGCGATCGCGACGGCCCGCGATTACATCTCCACCAACCCGAAGAACGAGGCGGACCCCACCGCCTCGGCCCTGGCGCTCGCCAAGACCCGCGGGCTGGCGGCCTTTCAGGTCAATGCCGGCGCGATGCTCAAGAGCCTGCCGCTGGTCCCGGACCTCACGGTCACCCGCACCGCCGGGGTCATAACGGCTCGGGCGACATACGCCTCGAGCTTCAACTCACCCTTCAGCAAGGTCCTGGGCGATCTGAAGGCGATTCAGGTGTCCGGAAAATCCACGTCCAGCCTGACCTTGAGCAACTACGTGGACTTCTACCTGTTGCTCGACACGTCCGGCTCGATGGGTTTCCCGACCTCCAGCGCGGCGCAGACGCAGTTCGCCAAGCTCAACCCCGACATGAAATCCGGCGGCCCGAACAATTGCGCCTTCGCCTGCCATTTCCCCGGCTGGCAAGGCTTCGCGATCTCCAAGCAGAACAACATCGAGCTTCGGATCGCGACCGTCAGCAACGCCGTCCAGGGTCTTATCGCCAAGGCGAAGACCAACGCGACCCTGGTCAACCAGTACCGGGTCGGGCTCTATCCCTTCGTGAGCAATCTCGAAACCGCGGCCGACGTGACGGCCGATCTGGATTCGCTCAAGACCATCAATCTCGAAAACTACATGGATATCGGCAATTCGTCCGTGCCACGCGGGAGCGGCGGCACGCATTACGAGAACGTCTTCCCGATCATCAACAACAAGATCACCAGCGTCGGGGACGGGCTCAGTGCCAAGCGGGCGCTGCCGTTCGTGTTCGTGATCACGGATGGGATGGACAACAACCAGTATTACTTCAATTCGACCGGCTGGACCGGATCCCAGGCGAGGCTCCTCGATCCCTCGCTGTGCAAGCCCTTGAAGGATCGCGGCATCACCATCTCGATTCTCTACATTCCGTACATCCCGATCTCGCCGGCGAACCACCCGGATCAGGTGGTCACGAACGAGAACCTCCTCGTGAACACACTGATTCCGGGCGTGCCCGCCACGCTGCAGAACTGCGCCTCGTCGGGCTACTTCCGCACCGCGAACTCGGCGAGCGAGATCCAGGAAGCGCTGAACGCCATGTTCGATCAGGCCACCCGGAAGGCGCGCCTCGTCGCCGGTCCCTGACAGGCCAAAAGGTTTGTCATGCGCCGGGAGGGAGCCGCCTGCTTCCGCCCCGGAAGCGCGCGGGCTAAGAGCGGCGCAGGTTCGGCATCCGCCTTGCGTGGCGCCGGACATCCTGGCTCAGGAAGGTGTGCTGCAGATGGACAAGATCAAGGTTGCGAACCCGGTCGTCGAACTCGACGGCGACGAGATGACCCGGATCATCTGGAGCCAGATCAAGGACAAGCTGATCCACCCCTACCTCGACCTGAACCTGGACTATTACGACCTCGGCGTCGAGCACCGCGACGCCACCAACGATCAGGTCACCGTCCAGGCCGCCGAGGCGATCAAGCGTCACGGCGTCGGCGTGAAGTGCGCCACCATCACCCCCGACGAGGCCCGGGTGAAGGAGTTCAACCTGAAGGAGATGTGGAAGTCGCCCAACGGCACGATCCGCAACATCCTCGGCGGCGTCATCTTCCGCGAGCCGATCATCTGCAAGAACGTGCCCCGCCTCGTGCCGGGCTGGACCCAGCCCATCGTGGTCGGCCGCCACGCCTACGGCGACCAGTACAAGGCCACCGACTTCAAGGTGCCGGGCAAGGGCCGCCTGACCATCAAGTTCGAGGGCGAGGACGGCACGGTCATCGAGAAGGAGGTCTTCAAGTTCCCGAGCCCCGGCATCGCCCAGGCGATGTACAACCTCGACGACTCGATCCGCGACTTCGCCCGCGCCTCGATGAACTATGGCCTGAACCGCAAGTACCCGGTCTACCTCTCGACCAAGAACACCATCCTGAAGGCCTATGACGGCCGCTTCAAGGACCTGTTCGAGGAGGTCTTCCAGAACGAGTTCAAGGCGAAGTTCGATGCGGCCGGGATCACCTACGAGCACCGCCTGATCGACGACATGGTGGCCTCGGCCCTCAAGTGGTCGGGCGGCTACGTCTGGGCCTGCAAGAACTACGATGGCGACGTGCAGTCCGACACCGTGGCGCAGGGCTTCGGCTCGCTCGGCCTGATGACCTCCGTGCTGCTTACCCCCGATGGCCGGACCGTCGAGGCCGAGGCCGCCCACGGCACGGTGACGCGCCACTACCGCGAGCACCAGAAGGGCAAGGAGACCTCCACCAACTCCATCGCGTCGATCTTCGCCTGGAGCCGTGGCCTCGCCCACCGGGCCAAGCTCGACGACAACGCGGCGCTCGCCACGTTCGCCACGACCCTGGAGACCGTCTGCGTCGACACGGTCGAGGCCGGGTTCATGACCAAGGACCTCGCCCTGCTCGTCGGCCCCGACCAGCGCTGGCTCTCGACCACGGGTTTCCTCGACAAGGTCGACCAGCACCTGAAGGCCGCGATGGCCTGAGCGGGCTTCGGCGGAGCCCGAGGGCCGACGTCGTAGCGCGGACGCGTCGTCTGCGATGGACGCTGGATCATACGGTCCAGCGTCCGCGGATGGGTGCGCGCCTCTCTCTGTTGCGGGGCCCTCACCGTTCCCCGCTCTGGGTCGGGGGGCGTCTGCCCGCGCGCGGCATCCGGTGAAAACCCGCGCTCAGCACCCCGTCATCCCGGGGCCGCGCAACGGAGCCCCACATCAGGAAACGTGGGCCCTACAGGACTTCATCCCGTGAGCGGCTTCTGGAATGGCAGGCTGCCGGCGCGCCCCGTCGGGTCCGGGCTCACCTGCGGTACCCCGGACTGACGGCGCGGTGCCATCGGCGATCGCCCCGACCGCACGGGAGGGAGCGTTGAGACCGTCAGCGCTCGAGCCGTCCGTCCAACGCCCGAGCCCGTCGGGTCGGACGGTCGCCACCACCCGGTACGCCTCGACCCAGGTCATCCTCAGGACGCGTGCCGCGCGGCGTCCGCGTTGCGCTTGCGGGTGGCGGCGCCCTTCTTGGCGGAGGCGGAGCGCTCTTCCGCCGTGCGGCCGGCCGAGGCCTTGCCGCCGACCGCGCCGCCGCGATGGGCCGCGGGATGGCGAGTCGCCTTGCCCCGCCCGGAGCCGCCGGGCTTTTTGCCGCCGCCATCGTCCTTGTTGACGGTCGCCCAGGCCCGCGCCTCGGCGTCCTTCTCGGGCACGCCGCGCGCCTCGTAGGACTCGGCGATGTGCTCCGCCTTGCGGATCTGCTTGTCGGTGTATTTCGACTTGTCGCCCTGGCTCATCGCGAATCCACTCCGCTGGAGGACCCGGGCGAGGCGTCAGCCGATCGCGACGGGCCCGTCGAGAACCGCCCGAACGCGGCGGACCAGGTCCGTCCGGCGGTAGGGCTTGTTCAGGAGATCGAACTCCGAACCCCCGGCATCGGTTCGCTCCAGGCTCGCCTCGGCGTAGCCCGTGGTGAGCAGGACCTTGAGGTCGGGCCGCCGGCGCTTGGCCTCGCGTCCCAGGGCGATGCCGTTCATGCCGCCCGGCATGATGAGGTCGGTGAAGAGCAGGTCGATGGCGTTCCCGCTCTCCAGCACTTCGAGGGCCTCGCGGCCGTTCTGCGCCATCAGGGTGCTGTAGCCGAAATCCCGCAGGATGGTGCGGGCGAGCTCGGCCACGTCCTCCCGGTCGTCGACGATGAGGATCGTCTCGGTGCCGGACCCCTCCTGGGGGCCGACCGCGGCCGGCGCCGCCTCGAACACCGCGGTCTCGGTGGCCGGAAAGGACAGGCGCACCACGGTTCCCGCCCCCAGGACGGATTCGATGCGGGCGGCGCCGCCCGATTGCTTGGCGAAGCCGTAGACCATCGACAGGCCGAGGCCGGTGCCCTTGCCCTCCTCCTTGGTGGTGAAGAACGGGTCCATGACCCGGGCCAGGACATGGGCCGGGATGCCGCTGCCGGTATCGCTCACGCTGATGGTGACGTAGCGGCCGGGGGCCAGGGGACCGTCGACCTCGCCGGTGATGACGTGGTTTTCGGTCCGCACCGTGAGGCGGCCGCCCTCCGGCATCGCGTCGCGCGCGTTGATGAAGACGTTGAGGAGGGCGACCTCGGCCTGGTTCGGGTCGACCCGGCAGTTCCAGAGGTCGGGGCTGAGGTCGAAGTCGAGGGAGACGGTCTCGCCGAGGGTCCGGCCGGCCATGTCGGCCATGCCCTGGACCAGGGCGTTCAGGTTCACCGAGCGGCCTTCGAGGCGCTGCTTGCGTGCGAAGGCCAGGAGCTGCTGCGTCAGGGTCGTGGCGCGCTCGGCGGCGGTGCGGATGTTGTCGGTGGCCCGGCGCAGGCGGTTGCGGTCGGCGCTCGGATCGTCGAGGCCGGCGCCCAGGATGTCGACGTAGCCGACGATCACCTGCAGCAGGTTGTTGAAGTCGTGCGCGATGCCGCCGGTGAGCTGGCCGAGCGCCTCCATCTTCTGGGCCTGGCCCAGGGCCTCCTCGGCGTCGCGCCGGCGCGAAACGTCCAGCTGCGAGGCGAAAAAGTACACCAGCGTTCCGCCCGCGTCGTAGATCGGCGAGACGAAGAGCGCATTCCAGAACGGCGTGCCGTCCTTGCGGTAGTTGACGATCTCGGTGGCGACGTTCTCGCGGGCCGCGATCGCCCGGGCGAGTTCGCGCACCGCCCCCCGATCGGTGTCCGGCCCCTGGAGGAAGCGGCAGTTGCGGTCCAGCACCTCGTCGCGGCGGTAGCCGGTCATCTCCAGGAAGGCGTCGTTGGTGAAGATGATCGGATTGTCGGGCAGGCGCGGGTCGCTCACCACCATCGGCATGCGCGAGGCGGCCACCGAGGCGAAGAAGAAGGCCGCTTCCGGGCTGATCGGGGATCGGATCGGGTCCTGCGCGAGCGCCCCGTTCGGCGGCATCTTGGGCGTGTCGATCATCGTCGCGCTATCACATCGGCGGGGCTTCGCAGGCGAGCCTGGCAGGTCGCCCCTTACACGGGTCAAACTCCCGGCGCCATCATCGTTCCCTGTGCCGGCCCAGGCATCTCACCGTCGGCATGACGATTCAGCGAGGACCCGCCGCGCGTCACGAGACGCGCGGCGGGTCGGAGGGTCAGCGCTGCTCGGTCTCGAAGCGGACGCTGTTGACGTTGGCCCGCTCGAAGGCCTGCATCACGTGCTGGTAGGAACGCTCCCCATCGCTGGCCTCGACGCCCTCGACCTCCTCGGGCTTCAGGACGAACATCAGCATCGAGCGTCCGGTGACCTCGTAGGTCGCGCCGATCGGCTTGCTCACCACGTCCTGGCTGTCGGGCAGGTTCGTGTCGAGGAGCCGCGTCCAGCCGACGCCGCCCACCGATTCCGGCAGGGTGAACGACACGAGGTCGTGGTAGGCGTTGTAGAGCAACAGCAGGGTGGCATCGCCGCCGCGCTGGTGGATGCCCGAGGCCTGGGCCCGGCCGTCGAGGAGCACCGCGATGGCGCGGGCATCGCCCTGCGTCCAGTTCTCCGGCGACATCTCCCCGCCGTCGGGACGCAGCCAGGTCACGTCCTTGACGCCGAACTCCTCGTCGTAGGCGCCCGTGAGGAATCGGCCGCGGGTGAGGATCGGGAGCGCCTCGCGCAGCAGGGTCAGGCGCTGCGTGAACTCGGCGAGATCCCGCTCCTCGGGCCCGACGGCCTCCCAGTCGAGCCAGGAGATCTCGTTGTCCTGGCAATAGGCGTTGTTGTTGCCGTTCTGGGTGCGGGCGAACTCGTCGCCCGCGAGCAGCATCGGGGTACCGCGGGAGAGGAACAGCGTCGCCAGCATGTTGCGCATCTGGCGCAGGCGCACGGCGCGGATCTCCGGATCGTCCGTCGGTCCCTCGGCCCCGTAGTTGTTCGACAGGTTGTGCGAGTGTCCGTCGCGGTTGTCCTCGCCGTTCGCCAGGTTGTGCTTCTCGTTGTACGACACGGTGTCGTTCAGCGTGAAGCCGTCATGGGCGGTCAGGAAGTTCACCGAAGCCCAGGGCTTGCGCCCGCGCTTGTTGAACTTGTCGGCCGAGCCGGTGAGCCGGGCGGCGAGATCGGGCAGCATGCCCTCGTCGCCGCGCCAGTAGCCGCGCACGTCGTCGCGAAAGCGGTCGTTCCACTCGGCCCAGCCCGGCGGGAAGCCGCCGACCTGATAGCCGCCCGGGCCGCAATCCCAGGGCTCGGCGATGAGCTTGACGCCGTTCAGCACCGGGTCCTGCCGGCAGGTGTCGAGGAAGCCGCCGCCCTCGTCGAAGCCGTGCGGCTCGCGGCCCAGGATGGTGGCGAGGTCGAAGCGGAAGCCGTCCACCCGCATCTCGGTCGCCCAGTAGCGCAGGGAGTCGGTCACGAGCTGCAGCACCCGCGGGTGCGACAGGTTGAAGGTGTTCCCCGTGCCGGTGTCGTTGATGTAGTAGCGCGGCTCCTTGGGCATGAGCCGGTAGTAGGAGGCGTTGTCGACGCCCTTGTACGACAGCGTCGGACCCTTCTCGTTGCCCTCGGCGGTGTGGTTGTAGACCACGTCCAGGATCACCTCGAGGCCGGCGCCGTGCATGCGCGCCACCATCTCCTTGAACTCGGAGAAGGCGAAGTCCGGCACGGCGGCGTAGCGCCGGGCGGGGGTGAAGAACGAGATGGTGTTGTAGCCCCAGTAGTTCACCAGGTCCTTCTCCTGCAGGTAATCGTCCTGCACGAAGGCGTGGACCGGCAGAAGCTCCACCGAGGTGACGCCGAGGCTCTTGATGTAGTCGAGCACCGCCGGCGTGCCGAGGCCCGCATAGGTGCCGCGCAGCTTCTCCGGCACCGCCGGGTGGAGCTTGGTGAAGCCCTTCACGTGGGTCTCGTAGAAGATGGTCTTCTCCCACGGCACGTGCGGCTTGCGGTCCCGGCCCCAGGTGAAGGCCGGGTCGATGACGCGGGAGCGGCGGGTGTAGGGCGCGGAATCGCGGTCGTCGAAGGTCAGGTCGTCGCCGGTCTCCATCTGGTAGCCGAACAGGGCCGGGTTCCAGGTGATGGAGCCGACGAGCCCCTTGGCGTAGGGGTCGATGAGCAGCTTGTTCGGATTGAAGCGGTGCCCGGCCGTCGGCTCGTAGGGGCCGTGGACGCGGTAGCCGTAGATGGTGCCCGGGCGCGCGTCGGGCAGGTAGCCGTGCCAGATCTCGTCGGTGTACTCGGGCAGCTCGATCCGCTCGATCTCGTTCACGCCGTCATCGTCGAACAGGCAGAGTTCGACCTTGGTGGCGTGGGCCGAGAACAGGGCGAAGTTCACGCCCAGGCCGTCCCAGTTCGCGCCGAGCGGATAGGGCGAGCCTTCCTTGATGCGCGAACGTTTAGCGCGGCCCTGCGGGCTTGAGCGGTCCGCGGGATTCGTCGTGTCGGCCATGTTCGCTCCGGGCGGTATCGGTGGGTGCGTCGAGACAGGGCGCTGCGCGACGCCCCGTCCTGGAAACCTGGACAGGAACGCTCACGCTTCGCCGGAAGGTCCGCCACGGGGCAAATCTTTTTGCATCGCACGGCGCGGTGCCCCGCAGCCGCTTCCACGGCGCGAGCGGTTGCGGCAAGACTACGAACGGCAAGACTGCGAACGGCAAGACTGCGAACATCAAGACTGCGAACACGGCGCGGCGGGGGCCGCCCGGGGCAAGGAGACCGGCGCATGACAGATCAGCCCTACGGCCTGCAGGCGATCGCCGATCGCTACCGGGTCAGCCTCGACGCCGTGCGCCACCTCGTCCAGGCGCTCGAAGCGGGCCACGGCCGGATGGCGCAGTTCAACCATCCCGAGCTCGGCGGCTTCGGCCAATGGTCGGGCGCGGGCATGACCATGATCGGCGACATGTTCAACGCCGAGCTCAAGGCCCGGGTGGACGCCCTCTGCACCGCCCTCGCCGCCGCGCTGCCGGCCGGCGCCTGGTCGGAGGTGCCGCGCGGCGCCGGGGCGCCCTGGCCTCCCGAATGGGGGGCACCGGCCACCGCCGGATCGCAGAACGGGATGCGCTACGCCTATTTCCCGGTCCAGCGGCGTCTCGTGGTCGAATCGGAGGGGCGGGCCGCGATCTACGACACCGCCGATCACGCCATCAGCGGCGTCTCGCAGCAGCAGGGCAGCGCGACGAGCCTGCGCTTCTCCGGCCCCGGCGGCCCCGTGGACCTTGCCAGCCTGAAGCGCCTCGACGAGGCCGAGCGCGGCGAGGCCCGCCCCTTCGCCCCCGAACCCTTCGCCCCCGAACCCGTCGCCCCCGAACCCGTCGCCCCCGAACCTTTCGCGCCCGAACCCTTCGAGCCCGGTCATCCGGGCGCCGAGGCGTCGCATCCGGGCAGCGCCGGGCCGGTGGGCGGCAGCGACGTGCTCTCGACGATCGAGCGCCTGTCGGAGATGCGCCGCAAGGGCATCCTCACGGAGGGCGAGTTCACCGCCAAGAAGGCCGAGCTGCTCGCGCGCCTCTGATCGCCAGGCTCCGAACGACGCGGGCCGGATCGCCCGGGGGCCGGCTGCGTTGGCCTGGAACCGGTGCCGCGCGCAGGACGCGGATCGCGGCAGAGATTCCGCAAGGCTGATGGCTCGACCCCGCGACCTCCTCGACGTCACAACGATCTATCACGAGCCCGCCGTGCCGGATTACCCGCGCGGGCGGGAAATCCTGGACCGGTTTCCGGAGGCCGACCGCATCGTCGTCCCCTCGCACTGGAACATCCCGAGTCTGCACGGCAATGCCGGCTCGGTGGAGGATTGGGTGCGGATCAAGCGCTCCACCCTGGTGCTGGGGGTGAAGAAGGGCCTCGCCATGCGGCCGAACGGGCGCAGCGCCCACTTCATCGCCCCCTCGACCTCCAACGGCTGCGCCATGGCCTGCGCCTACTGCTACGTGCCCCGGCGCAAGGGCTTCGCCAATCCGATCTCGCTCTTCGTCAACGTCGAGGCCGTGGCCGCCGCCATCGCGCGCCACGCCGCCCGCCAGGGGCCCCTGCCCGAGCCCGACACGATCGATCCCGCCCTCTGGGTCTACGACCTCGGCGAGAACGGCGACCTCTCGGTGGACGCCATGGTGAGCGAGACGGTGCGGGATCTCGTGGCGCTCTTCCGGGACATCCCCAACGCCAAGGCGTCCTTCGCCACCAAGGCGGTGAACCGCGATCTCCTGGCCTACGACCCCCAGGGCAAGACCCGGATCCGCTTCTCGCTCATGCCCGAGCGCATCGCCCGCATCGTCGACGTGCGGACGGCACCGATCCCCGAGCGCATCGCCGCCATCGACGACTTCGTCGCCGCCGGTTACGAGGTCCACGTCAATTTCTCGCCGGTCATCCTCTACGAGGGCTGGGAGGCCGATTGGGCGGCCCTGTTCGCCGCCATCGACGGCGCGATCGGCCCGGCGGCCCGGGCGCAGCTCAAAGCGGAGATCATCCTGCTGACCCACAACGCCGACCTGCACGCAGTCAATCTCGGATGGCACCCCAAGGCCGAGGACCTGCTCTGGCGGCCGGACATCCAGGAGGCGAAGGTCTCCGAGGGCGGCGGCGCTAACCTGCGCTACCGCACCGGCTGGAAGGGTCAGTGGCTCGCCCGCTTCAAGGCCCTGCTCGCCGAGCGCATGCCCTACTGCACGGTGCGGTACGCGTTCTGAAGGGGCCGGCGGCCCGGCCACCGTCCGCCGCCCCCGCTGGTGTGCCGCTTCGCCTCACCCCCAGACCATCTCGCCCGTGGCGACCTTGGCGCCGATGTCGAGGGCGATGTCCATGCCGAGGCCCGGGAAGCGGGCCAGCATCGCGGCCTTCAGCGCGGCGGCATCCCCGCCCGCCGCGAGGGCCTCCTCGAAGGCCAGGAGGTAGCTTCGGGTGAAGGCGAGGGCCGAGCCGTCGGTGGCGGCCTCGACCGCCAGATGGCCCGGCACGACGACGGACGGCGCACGCGCGGCGATCCGGTCGAGTTCGGCGATCCAGGCGGCGCGGGCCTCCGGGCTCGGCGTGTCGGCGGTCCAGACGTGGACGCCGGAGAAGATCAGGACTCCGCCGAACACCGCGTTCAGGGCCGGGACGAACAGGGTGCGGCGGTTGGGCAGGCCCATGGCGGGCACGATCTCGACGGTCTCTCCATCGACCGACAGGGCAGCGCCGTCGAAGGGCGTGGGCATGACCACGTCGGCCCGCGTCCCCGGACCCTCGGCCCCCAGCTGCGGGCCCCAGGCGGCGATCTTCGCATCGACCGTGCGGGCGATGGCCGACACGGTGGCGGAGGCAGCGAGCACCCGGGCCTCCGGAAAGGCCTCGCAGAGGGGTTTCAGCCCGAAGTAATAGTCCGGGTCCGACTGGCTGACATAGATCGTCGTGAGGCGCTTGCCCGTCGCTGCGATCGCCGCCGCGACGGCTCGACCGTCGGAGACGGTGAAGCCGCCGTCGATCAGGATCGCTTCGGTCGGCCCCTCGATCAGCACCGGGGCGCGGAAGAACCCCTTCGGGCCGGCGGGAAAGTGCGTCCAGGCGAGCCCGGGTCCGGCCAGCCCGGTCAGCGGCATCGCGATGGTCGGGCCAAGCCCGGTCTGCATCGGCGTTTCCTCCATCATGGTGTTTCTCCCGATCCGGCGCGAAGCTCGGCCGCCAGTCTGTCCCGGTCGCCGAAGAGGATGCCGCTCGGCAGGCGTCGGGCGCCTTCCTCGTCCGCGAGGACGAGGGCGGGGACGCCCCGGGCCCCGAACCGGGCCGCCATCCGAACGGCGGCCTCGATCCGATGCCGGGTCGCCTCGCGCAGTTCGGGGTCGGGCTCCTCCAGCCGGCCGGCGGCCTCCGCGAAGCCGGCGCCGGCGAGCACGTCCGCAACCACGGTGCGATCCGCAGTGTCCCGGCCCGCGACGTAGCGGGCCTGCTGGAGCGCCTGCAGGCCTTCGAGCTCACGGCCGGGCCGGGTCAGTCCGATCGCGACGAGGCCGAGGGTGGCGGCGGCCGAATTGAAGGCGGCGCCGGGCGTCCGGAAGATCAGGGCGCGATAGGCGTCGCTGAACGGTTGCCCCGTCTGGTCCGTAATGCGCTGGTCGTTCTGCCAGACATAGTCCGCGAAGGCGGGATCCATGGGCTGGCCGCCCTCGCCCGCGAACAGGCCCGTGGGCGCGAGGTCCAGCGCGACCGCCCCCGACTGGGCGATCCAGGCCAACGCGGGAGCGGCCCCGTAGCACCAGCCGCACAAGGGATCGAACAGAAAGGTCAACCGCATGGACCTGGACCTGCTTTGTGGCTGCGCGCGCCGCGAATCATCTGAATTAACCGATAAAATTCAGATGAGACGTCATTTAGCGCCAGACTTTCCGCAAGACGAGTCCAATTTTTGGACTGGGTCGCCCGACCCCTGCGCGGCGGCCCGGTCTCCGGGTTCACCGAACCGGGGCCGGCGGCGCCACGGATGTCCCGACGCCCGCCTAAACTCAGCGCAGAGCGCGCCGATCAGGTCCTCACCGCAGCGCTCGCCGGCCCTATGCAGGATACCGTGGCCGGCGGTGGGGGCGAGGATGACGATGGTGCCGCCCGCGAACAAAGCCGGGCGACGACAACGACGCGACGATGTGCGGTGCTGCCGAGCCTGTAAGACAGACGGCGGGGCGCGCCGTCAGTCTTGGGAGGGTGGGTGAAGCCCTGTCATTTCGAACAGGACGGAAGCCATGGCGATGCGCGGAGAACGCTGGGCGTTCTCGCACGAGCCGAATGTCGGACGTCAGGATCTGGCGGAGGGAGCGGGATGAGCCGACGCTCATCACTTTCCCTGTGCCGTCAGTGCTCTCGATCCCGGCCTCGATGG
>NZ_JCBANU010000026.1:0-77400 GCF_059816145.1 Methylobacterium sp. 001424705
CATCGATTGTTCCGGGGCGGGGGCTTGGGTCCGAGGAGCCTTGCGGCCTTCGCCTCTACCACGTCCCGTCCCACCCGGACATGGGCGCCGACGCGCGGCGCACCTCGGCCCGGAGGGGCGTCCAGCGCCCCCGGCGTCGCGACGGGCCTCGCGATCGGTCTCGATGCCACTATCCGCCGACATCTCTTCCTGATCCGCACCGATCTCGACCCGACAACACTTTTGCCATCCTGCTTTTTTGCAATGCACGGGTAATACCGCGGAGCACAAACTAGCCTATTGGTGGAACTTGTACCTTCGCGAACCGTAGGTAGTCTGAACGGGCCCAACCCTCGGGGACGCCATGTTGTACCTGTCCTTCCTTCTCTTGGGCGCCGTGGCCAGCCGCGCGGTCCGGATCTCGGGCCTGCTGGCGATCGTCGCGCTCCTGGCGGTCGCCATCGGACTCGAAGGCGCCCTCAACCAAAGGGACCCGGCCTCCGTGCTGGGCCATGCCGTGCTGATGCTGGCGGCGATGGAAATCTCCTATCTCGCCACATTCTGGCTGTGGGACGCGGCGGCCCGTCCGCGGCCGCACGGGGAGATCGGAAGCGGGGAAGAGCCCGCGACCCCGAGGCCTTTCGGGCCAAGCCTCCCCGGCAAGCCCCGGGAGTTGTGAAGGTCCGCCCCGGACGCGACGGGGACAGGATCCCGCATTCGAACACCGCCGGCGCCGTCGAACGCCGACCGGCCCCGCCGTGATTCGGAAATTTCCTGCGCAACCTCCGCCCATCTTGCAGCATTATGCAGACTCGCCCCAAACGTCCGAACGGGGTCAAACGGAGTGTGACGGATGAGCGCCGGCTATCCACTTCTGATCCTCGCCCTGGGAACCCTCGGCGGCATCGGCTTCCTCGCCCTCGGGGCCCGCAAGCAGGTCGCCGACCTGAAGAACGACCCGAAGCGATCGAGCTTCGTGCGCGATCACGGCGGCACGCCGCGGGAGAACATGCCGGGCACCGAGCACTGACGGGGCGACCGGGACGTCCGCACGCGGCGTCCCGGTCGCCGAGACGGTCCCCGCCTGCCGAGTCGGAACCGGCGCCCGGCCCAGCCGTTGACAGCCAGATTGGAATTGATCTAATTCGTAACTGAGCGCGGCCTTCGCCGCCGCGCAGATCCCAAGGAGCTCCCATGGCCGGCCACGCGCATTGCGACAGCTGCAAGTTCTTCGACGAGCACAAGGTGAACGGCGCCCAGGCGGCCGGCGAAGAGGGCCTGTGCCGCTACAACCCGCCCGTGACCCAGCCCGCCCCCGAGTCGAAGGGCCTCTGGCCGGTGGTCGCCACCAGCGACTGGTGCGGCCACTTCACGCCCGAGATGTCGGCGGCCGAGTAAGCGGCCCGCACCGCATCCCACCAGGGGCCAGCCTTCGGGCTGGCCCTTCTCGTTTCGGCCGCGATCGACGAACGGGTCGGGTCGACCGCCATCCGGACCACGGCGCGCACGGCGCGTCCCGCACCGACGGCCCTACAGGGTATTCCGCTTCAGGTGAGCGGCGACCCGCCCGCCGCTCACCTCGGCATCCGGGTTGCGAACCTCGCGCATCCGCGGAGCGGACCCGGTCGTCAGGTAGACCACCACCGTCAGTGCCAGGAGCACCTTCGCGCCCATCGCCCTTGCCCTCATCGTTAAGAGGGGGTGGATAGGATCGATCCCTTTCGACTTTGTTGCAGTGCGGTGGCTCCTCGCGCCGCCGCGGCGGCTTCGTCGGGTGTGGTGAACAGACCGTCACGGCGTGCCGCGATCCCCCGAACCGGCGCAGGCCGCCGTCACGGCCCGATCCAGGAACGCCGCCGCGGTGGCGATCGCCTCGCGCCCTTCGGCCAGTTCGGCATGGAACATGTGCCAGACGTGGAACATCCCCGGCCAGACCTCCAGCGAGGCGCGGACCCGGTTCTCGCCGAGATGCGCCGCGAGCCGGATGGCGTCGCTCAGCATCAGTTCGCCTTCGCCGATCTGCACCAGGATCGGCGGCAGCCCGCGGACATCGGCGAAGACCGGCGATGCCTCGGGGCTGTTCGGCAGCGCGCCGCCCAGGAAGGTCCTGGCCATCAGGTCGAGGCCGGCCTTGGTGTTCAGCCTGTCGAGGCCCTCGCGATTGGTCATCGACGCGCCGGTGTGCTCGAGGTTCGCCCAGGGCGAGAGCGCCGCACCGCCGGCCGGCAGCGCCACGCCGGCATTGCGCGCCAGGACCATCACCGAGACGACCATCGCCCCGCCGGCCGAATCCCCCGCGAACGTCACCGAGGCCGGGTCCTGCCCCTGGGCGATCAGCCAGCGGTAGGCCGCGAACGTATCCGCGATCGGAACGGGGAACGGATGCTCCGGCGCCAGCCGGTAATCGGGCAGGTAGACGCGCGCCTTCAACGCCCTGGCGAACGCCGCGGCCAGCCCGTGATAGCCGCCCGGCCCGCCGACGATGTACGCCCCGCCGTGGATGTAGAAGAGCACGCGGTCGCCCGCGACCTCCGGCGGGGTGACGAGGGTCGCCGGCACGCCGCCCATGTCGACCTGTTCGATCCGCATGTCGGCCGGCGTCGGATGCTCGGCCATCGTGCGGACGTACGACCGCCGGATGTCGTCGATCGTCACGGACGCGGTCTCGCCGCGGAGGACGGGGGCGAGGTCCCGCAGGCTCGCGGCCCATCGGTCGAGGCGATGAATCACGGTGGGGTTGAAGGTCATGGCGCTGGCTCCCGATGGCGTTGATCCGTTCACGTCCCCGATATAGTCCGGTGATTGGCGACGGGACGTCGACACTGCGAAGGAGCGACGGCGCCGCATGGCACCGGGCAACATCAACGACATCGTCGCCTTCGTCGCGGCCGCCGAGGCGGGCAGCTTCGTCGGCGCGGCGCGGGCGCGCGCGATGACGCGGTCGGGCATCGCCAAGAGCGTCGCCCGCCTCGAGGATCGCCTCGGCGTCCGCCTGTTCCACCGGACGACGCGCAGCCTGGGGCTGACCGACGACGGCCGCGTGTTCCTCGATCGCTGCACGCCGATCCTGGCCGACCTCGAAGCGGCGGAGTCGTCGATGTCCGATGGCGGCGGGGAGCCGCAGGGTCTGTTCCGCATGACCGCGCCGATGACGTTCGGACGCGTCGTGATCCTGCCGCTGCTCAACGATTTCCTGGCCCGCTGGCCCCGGCTGAAGGCCGAGGCGAGCTTCACCGACCGGATCGGCGACCTCATCGAGGACGGGATCGACCTGGCGATTCGGATCGGCGAGCCCCGCGAGACCAGCCGCCTCATCACCCGAACCCTGACCCAGCAGCACGATCGGGTCGTCGCGAGTCCTGCCTATCTGTCCACGCATCCGGCGCCGCGGCATCCCGACGATCTGGCGGGGCACGACTGCCTGAATTACGTCGGCGCCGGGCAGAGGCGCCCGTGGCGCTTCACCGTCGAGGGCAGGACCGTCGCCGTCACCCCCCGCGCCCGCCTGTCGCTCGACAGCGGCGAAGCGCTCCGCGACGCGGCGGTCTCCGGGGCGGGGCTGGCGTTCCTGCCCGGCTATGTCGTCGAACGGGATCTCGCCGAAGGACGGCTCGTCGCGCTGTTGACGGACCATGGCGCCCCGCCGGTGCCGATCAGCCTCATCTATCCCAGCCGCCGCCATCTCGCGCCGAAGGTCCGGCGCTTCATCGATCTGCTGGTCCGGGCCGTCTGATGCCCATCGGTACGGCTGAGGACGCACGGGTTCTACGCGCGCGCGTCGGGCGTGATCCGATGCGGCGAGCCAGGAGGTTTGCCCTGTCGAAGGCCGTGGACCTGCGCGCGGACTGGTGCCGATGCCCGACGACGCCGGGCGCGGACGAGCCGCGATGCCGGTCAGAGCCGGCGCCTTCGAGCGCGGGCCGCGATCGACGAGGGCGAAAGCCGCACCCGGGCTTGCGCGGATCGGCGCGGTCGGCCTGCAGAGGGTGCGCGACTGGGGGCTGGCCTTCGACACGGCTGGGCCGGACGGTTTGCTCGAGCGCAGGAGCCCCGGCCTACGGTTCACGCGCGACGATGCGCGGCGACACGCCCTGGCGGCTGTCATCGAGGAAGGGCCGAACCTGCAGCCGCACGGCGTGGTGCGCTGGCGGCGGAAAGACTCGGCCGCCTGGCTGTTCGAGCGCTTTGGGATCAGCCTCGACGAGAAGAGCGTCGGTCGAACTCCGGTGGCAGGACGAGGCCCGCCTCGGCCAGAAGAACCCGGCACCGCGGCGCTGGGCACGCCAGGGCAGCCGGCCCGCAGCTCCGAAGGATCGGCGCACGGCTTCCGCCGGCATCTTCGGGGCGGTCTGCCCAGCGAAAGGCGAGGGCGCCAGCCTCGTCCTGTTCCGCTGCGCCAGGCCGGCCATGACCGCGCATCGGGCCGAGATCCGTCGCGCCGTCGATCCCGGCGCTCACGCTGTCCCGATCCTTGAGGGAACCGGCCGGCACGTCGCCGCCGACCTCGTGGCGCCCGACACCATCGCCTTGCCGACGTTGCCGTCTCATGCCCCCGAACTCGACCCGGTCGAGAAGGTCTGGCAGGTCCTGCGCGAGAACCGGCTCGGCGACAGGGTCTTCGCCTCCTGCGAGGACATCCCCGATCACAGCTGCGAGGCTTGGAACAAGCTGATCGCACAGCCCTGGACGATCCGGTCTCCCGGACTGCGCCAATGGGCCTATCGGTCATGAACCACGCCGATTGGTCTCGGTCGAGTGCATCGAATGGATACTTTGGCGGAAGGGGTGGGATTCGAACCCACGGTAGACTTGCGCCTACGGCGGTTTTCAAGACCGCTGCCTTAAACCACTCGGCCACCCTTCCAAGCCCATGCGGGAGCGAGAGACTTCGCCGCCGCGGAAGCACCGGGCCCGGACCCGCCGCTCCTGTTCGCCCTCGTTCGAACCGGCGATCCTGTCTATGGCTGCCCGCGGGGCGGCGTCAACCGTCGCCGCGGGGCCCGCCCTTGCGCCGCCCGGTGGAGCGGGATGGCGCAAGCCCGGTCGCCCGGTCGCCCGGTCGCCCGGTCGCCCGAGGGCTTCGGCGCGATCGGCGCGTCGCCCGTCCGCCCCGCCGCCATCGTCCACGCCCGAAAAACCCGCCGCGGCTGGGCCGGGCGGGTGAAGGTGTTCCTCGGTGTTCCTGGGTGGAACGCCGTATCCTGCCACTTGGTATTCCAGCAGCAAAGGCGTGGGGGCCGGCCCCGGTGACGAGAGGCCGGGATTGAAACGGGAAACCCCGTCCGGGCCCGGCGGCGGCGCGTCACCGCCGGCGCTGCGGTGCGGTCAGGCCGGACGGCGCGGGCTCAGGGTGCCAGGCGGGTGAGGCGGTCGAGGAGGGCGCGGTCGTGCAGGAGGGCCATGCGCTCCTTCGGCGTCAGCCAGGCCCGGGCCTCGGCGATGCCCTCCGCCTCCACCACCTTGGCCTGGGCCAGCGCCCGGTCGGGGTCGATGACCCCGCGCGGGCGGGGGGCGGTCTCGGGCAGCATCGCCGCGTGGGCCGCGGCGAGGTCCGCATCGGCGTGGAGGGCACTGAGCGCATCCGCGTCGTCGAGGCCCGCCTCGGCGTTGCGCCGGCTCAGGGCCCCGGCCTGCACGGCGATGGCGGGGGGGTCACGCTCCTCCGGGGTCATCAGCAGGCCGAGGCGCCGCAGGGCCAGCCCGAGGCCGAGCTGGCCGCTCGCCCAGGAGATGGGAATCGCCAGGACGAGGCCCAGGATGGTGGGCGACATCCACAGGAACAGCGAGGTGGCGATGGCGAAGGCCGCCACCCCCGTGACCAGGCCGAGCGCCATGTGCCAGCGGTGGCGGCGCACGATGTCGGACCAGGGGATCGAGCCGTCGTCGCGCCGCTGCGGGTTCCAGCCGGTGTCGCGCCCGAGCAGGATCTGGAACACCGAGCCCGACTGGATCAGCATCGCGATCGGGGCGATCAGGGCCGAGAGCAGGATCTCGATCAGGCTCGACAGCACGAGGCGGACCGCGCCGCCGCAGGCCCGGCGCACGGGTCCGTCGATCAGCGCGAGGCCCAGTCCCAGAAACTTCGGCGCCAGCAGGATGCCCATGGTCAGGCCGAAGAGCTGGAGCGCGCGCACGGGATCGAAGCGCGGCCAGACCGGGTAGAGGCCGAACTCGGAGGTGAAGTATTCCGGCCGCACATAGGCGGTCTGGAGCACCAGGGCGATACCGACCACGAGCTGGGCCAGCCACAGGGGCGAGGCGACGTAGCCGGCGATGCCGGTGGCGAAGTGCTGGCGGGAGGCGAGGGCCAGCCCCGCCGTGCCGATGATGCGGCTGTGCTGGAGGTTCCCTTGCGCCCAGCGCCGGTCGCGCACCGCCACGTCGATGAGCGAGGGCGGGCTCTCCTCGTAGGAGCCGGGCAGCGCCGGCAGCATGGTCACGCTCCAGCCGGCCCGCCGGATCAGGGCCGCCTCCACGAAGTCGTGGCTGAGCACGTGCCCGCCGAAGGGCGGCTTGCCCTTCAGGTCGGGCAGGCCGCAGGCCGCCGCGAAGGCGCGGGTGCGGATGATGGCGTTGTGGCCCCAGTAGTTGCCGTCGCGGCCCGACCAGACGGAGAGGCCCGTGGCGATCACCGGCCCGTAGATCCGCGCGGCGAATTGCTGGACCCGGGCGAACAGGGTGTTGCGGTTGATGATGAGCGGCAGCGACTGGATGATGCCGGCATCCGGGTCCGCCTCCATGGCGGCGGCCAGATGCACCACGCAGGAGCCGGTCATCAGGCTGTCGGCGTCGAGGACCAGCATGTGGTCGTAGGCGCCCCCCCAGCGGGAGACGAAGTCACCGATGTTGCCGGCCTTGCGGTGGTGGTTCTTGGCGCGATGGCGGTAGTACAGCCGCGCCCGTGCGCCGCCCCAGCGGGCCCGGAGCTCGAGGAAGGCGCGCTCCTCGGCGATCCAGGCGTCGCCCTGGGTCGAATCCGACAGGACGAAGTAGTCGAAGGCCTCGCCCAGGCCCGTGGCGTCGATCTCGGCGCGCATCGCCTCGATGGCCGCGAAGGTGCGCGCGGTGGCCTCGTTGTAGACCGGCATCACCACCGCGGTGCGGGTGGCCAGACGCGCCGGCAGGGCCGGGGTCGTTCCGCGGCGCAGAAGGACGAGGAAGCCCAGGATCGCGCCGGTGAAGGCCAGCGCGATCCAGGAGAAGTTCAGGGTGAAGAGGGCGAGCAGCACGTATTGCAGCGCCGTGGTGCCGCCCGAGACCGCCACCACCTCGTACATCTGCATCGCGCCGTAGGCGGTGAGCAGCGCCGCCCCGCCGAAGACGAAGGCGCGGGCGAGCCAGGGCTGGGCGTGGCGCGCGGCCGGGCGGTGGCCGTCGGCCGGGTCCCAATGCTCCAGGTCCTGCACGGGCATCGGCAGCGGCGCCTCGGGGGGCATCGCGGCGGCGAAGGGCCGGGGGGCCGGACGGGCCGCGGCGGCCGGATCCACGGGACGGGCCGCGGCGGCCGGAGCCGCCGCGTCGGGGGAGAGGGGGGATGCGGTCACGGGGTCCAACGGTAGAGCCAGGTTTCGGTGAGGGGGATGCCGCCGCGCTGCAGGTTGAGCCGCAGCTCGCAGGACTTCTCGCCCTTCGGGTCGAGCTCGAAGGCCACCCGCAGGGTGTCGCGCTCGGGGTAGCGGTAGAGGGTGCTCGACGGGATCGCCCCGGAGGCCGCGCCGAGCTGGGTCTGGAGGTCCCCGGGGGCGGCGATGCCCGCGCCGGTGAAGTCCACCAGGAACAGGCGGCGGTTGTCGCCGCCGCGCCCGCTGCGCGTGCCCGAGACCAGGGCGACCTTCGGCGGCTCGGGGGGCTGCCAGCACCAGTGCTGGCGGTAGCTGAAGGGCATCTCGGCCCCGGCCGCCAGGGTCGCCTTGGGGCGCCAATAGGCGAGCACGTTCTCGTTGAACTCGGAATCGCTCGGGATCTCCAGCAGGGTCACCGCCCCCGGGCCCCAGGCGCCGAGGGGCTCGAGCCAGAGGGAGGGGCGCCATTCCCAGTGCTGCACGTCGTCCTGGAAGGCGGCGTAGTCCCGCGCCCGCTGCATCAGGCCGAAGCCCTTCGGGTTCTCGTCGAGGAAGGAGGAGATCTGCAGGGTCTGGGGATTGCGCACCGGGCGCCAGATCGCCTCGCCGGCGCCGGTGCGGATCTGCAGGCCGCCGCTGGCGGAGGCGCCCGCGCGGGCGTCGTCCGCCCCGCGCCGGTCGTGGGGGCCGAACAGGTAGCTCGTGGTCATGCCGCCGAGGCCCAGATGGTCGATGGCCGCGCGGGCGAAGACCGTGCCCTCGACGTCGCAGAGGGAGGCGTCGCCGGGGCGCAGGCTCATGCGCAGGGCCGCCGCGGCGGAGGGCGAATCCACCAGGGCGTGCAGGACGAGGGGGCCGCCGGGGCCGGGCCGCTCGATCCAGATCGCACGGAATTCGGGGAATTCCTCGCCCTTCGCGTCGGCCGGGCGCAGGGTCAGGGCCCGGGCCGTGACGCCGAAGCCCTGGCCGGTGGCCAGGAGGCGGAAGAACGACGCCCCCTGGACCATCGCGAAGTCGCTGAGCTCCCCGCCGCGGAAGCGGGCGCGGATGCGGAAGCCCGAATAGCCGGGGTCGTCCTTGAAGGCCGGGAGGGCGACGCCCTCCGTCTCGAACCGGGCCGGATCGTAGGGCAGGGCGCGCACGGTGCCCTCCTCCACCAGGGCCAGCGCCACGCGGGAGCGGAAGACCGAGCCGCGATGCAGGGGCTCCAGGGTGAAGCCCAAGCCCGCCTCGGCCCAGACCGCGCTGCCGGGCCGGGTGCGGATGGCGGCGTACTGCTCGCGGTTGAGGCCCGTCAGGGCGTCCGGCAGGTCGTCGATGCGGGGGGCCGCGTAGGGGCGCCTGGCCAGGGCCCGGGCGAGATCGGTGACGAGGCCCGGCTGGAACGGCGTGCCGTCGGCGGGCAGGGCGGGGGCCTCGTCGGCGGCGGCGGCGGCCCCCGGCAGGGCCGCGAGACCGCCGGCAAGCGTCGCGAGGCCGGCCTGCCGGAGTACGGTGCGGCGGCTCGGGCCGGTGCAGCGGGTCGGGCCGCTGGCGGACGGGGCGTCGAGGAAATCCGGGTTCGGCGGCGTCATCAGGTCCGTGGGGTCGGCGGGGGCGCGCGGAGAAAGGCGAGGGCGTCGATGTGGGAGGCTCGCGGAGGTCGAGCGTCGGTCGTGTCTACCATGCCGGGCCCTGAACCGGGGGTTAAGCCCTCCCGAACCGCGCCGGTCAACGCCGAAGGGCGCGTTTCCGTTCGGTCCGGGCCGGGCCAAACCTTGCCCGACAGGTCCTGTGACCCGACCGATACTGCCGGAGACCCTGCACGAGGTCCGGACCGATGAAGCCCATGCCGTTCGAGCCCGGACTTGAAACAGCCCCATCGGCGCTTTAGCCCGCGCAAGAGCACCCGCAAGAGCACCAGCTTGACCCGGGCACCAGCTTGACCCGAGCGACAGCGCGACCCGCGGCGGAACCCTCGATGACGGATCAGATGACCAGGAACGCAGACCGCAGCCTCACCGCCATCGTGCTCGCCGCCGGCAAGGGCACGCGGATGCGCTCGGACCTGCCGAAGGTGCTGCACCGGGTCGCCGGCCGGACCCTGCTCGGGCACGTGCTGGCCGCCGCGCAGGGGGCCGGGGCGACCCGCATCGCCGTGGTGGCGGAGCCGGGCCAGGACGCGGTCGCCCGCGAGATCGCCGCCCTGGCGCCCGGCGCGGCGGTCTACCCCCAGGCCGAGCGCCTCGGCACCGCGCACGCGGTGCTGGCCGCCCGTGCCGCCCTGGAGGCGGGCGACGACGACGTGGTGATCGCCTTCGGCGACACGCCGCTGATCACCGCCGACACCCTCGCGCGCCTGCGCGCGCCCCTGGCGCAGGGCGCGGCCGTGGCGGTGCTGGCCTTCGAGAGCCCGAATCCCACCGGCTACGGCCGGGTGCTGACGGAGGGGGACCGCGTCCTGGCGATCCGCGAGGAGAAGGACGCGAGCGCGGCCGAGCGCGCCGTCACCCTGTGCAATGCCGGCCTGATGGCCCTGTCGGCCCCCCATGCGCTGCCCCTCCTCACCCGCATCGGCAACGCCAACGCGGCGGGCGAATACTACCTGCCCGACGCCGTCGCCCTGGCGGTGGCGGACGGCCTGCCCGTCGCGGTGGTGCCGGTGTCGGAGGCCGAGGCGCAGGGGGTCAACGACCGGATCCAGCTCTCCGTGGCCGAGGCCGAGATCCAGGGGCGCCTGCGCCGGGCGGCCATGGCGGCGGGGGCGACCCTGATCGCGCCGGAGACGGTTTTCTTCAGCATCGACACGGTGTTGGGACGGGACGTTGTGGTGGAACCTCACGTGGTGTTCGGGCCTCATGTGACGGTGGGCGAGGCCTGCGTGGTGCACAGCTTCTCGCATCTGGAGGGCGCCACGCTTGAGTCCGGCGTCCAGATCGGCCCCTATGCCCGCCTGCGCCCGGGGGCGGTGCTGGAGACCGGCGCCCGCATCGGCAACTTCGTCGAGGTGAAGAACGCCCGGATGGGCGCCGGCGCCAAGGCGAACCACCTGACCTACGTGGGCGACGCCGAGGTCGGGGCGGGGGCCAATCTCGGGGCCGGCACCATCACCTGCAACTACGACGGGGTGAACAAGCACCGGACGCAGATCGGGGCGGGGGCCTTCATCGGCTCGAACACCGCCCTGGTGGCGCCCGTCCGCGTCGGCGCGGGCGCCATCGTGGGCGCCGGCTCGGTGATCGCCGGGGACGTGCCGGACGACGCCCTGGCGGTGTCGCGCGGTCGCCAGCGCAACCTGGCCGGCTGGGCGCCGGGCAAGCGCGCGGCCCTGCAGGCGGAGAAGGCGGCGCGGGCCACGAAACCGAAGCCGTGAGGCCGACGCGGGCGTGTGCTGAAAGCCCGCGTTCAGGATTGTCGGCGCAGGCTCCGAAGCGGGCTTGGCTGGCCGAAGCGGGCTTGGCTGACCGAAGCGGGCTTGGCTGACCGAAGCGGGCTTGGCTGACCGAAGCGGGCTTGGCTGACCGAAGCGGGCTTGGCCGGCTCCGAAGCAGGCTTGGCGGCCGCCGAGTCACGCGGCTGGCGCGCCCCTGTCCCGATCCGGTACAAGCCCGGACGCATGCGACCGCGTCCGGGCCTCGCGCCGGGCATCTGAGAAACACCTGAGAGACCCAGACCCATGTGCGGAATCGTTGGCATCGTCGGACGGGACGCCGTGGCCGGGCAGCTGGTGGAAGCCCTGCGCCGGCTCGAATATCGCGGCTACGACTCGGCCGGCATCGCCACCCTGACGGAGGGGCACCTGGAGCGCCGGCGCGCCGAGGGCAAGCTCGCCAACCTGGAGATGCGCCTGCGCGACGCGCCGCTCGGCGGCAGCCTCGGCATCGGCCACACCCGCTGGGCCACCCACGGGCGGCCCAACGAGACCAACGCCCATCCGCACGCCACGACGCGCGTCGCCGTCGTGCACAACGGCATCATCGAGAATTTTCGCGCGCTGAAGGCCGAGCTGCAGGGCCAGGGCGTGCGCTTCGAGAGCGAGACCGACACCGAGGTGGTGGCCCAGCTCGTCAGCCACGCGATGGAGGGGGGCCTGGGGCCGGTCGAGGCGGTGGCGGCCTGCCTGCCGCGCCTGCACGGGGCCTTCGCCCTGGGCTTCATCTTCACCGGCCACGACGACCTCCTCATCGGCGCCCGCCACGGGGCGCCGCTGGCCATCGGGTTCGGCGAGGGCGAGACCTATCTCGGCTCGGACGCCCTGGCGCTGGCGCCCTTCACCCAGGAGATCACCTATCTCGACGAGGGCGACTGGGCGATCCTGTCGCGCGCGGGCGCCGAGATCCGCGACCCGGACGGACGGCCCGTCACCCGCGAGCGCCAGCGCATCGTCGCCCAGGCCTATCGGGTGGAGAAGGGCAACCACCGCCACTTCATGGCCAAGGAGATCCACGAGCAGCCCGAGGTGGTGGGCCGGACGCTGGCCCATTACGTCGACCTCGCCAACGGCCGCGTGGCCCTGCCCGAACCCCTGCCCTTCGACTTCGCCGCGCTCTCGCGGATCTCGATCACCGCCTGCGGCACCGCCTACTATGCCGGCCTCGTGGCCAAGTACTGGTTCGAGAGCCTGGCGCGCCTGCCCGTCGAGATCGACGTCGCCTCGGAGGCGCGCTACCGCGAGCCGCCGCTGGACCGGGACGGGCTCACCCTCGTGATCTCGCAATCGGGCGAGACCGCCGACACCCTGGCCTCCCTGCGCTACGCCAAGGGGCAGGGCCAGCACACCCTGGCGGTGGTCAACGTGCCGACCTCCACCATCGCCCGGGAGGCCTCCGCAACCGTGCCGACCCTGGCCGGGCCGGAGATCGGCGTCGCCTCCACCAAGGCGTTCTCGTGCCAGCTCACCGTGCTGCTGTGCCTCGCCATTGCGGCGGGGCGGGCCCGCGGCGCCCTGAGCGCCGAGGCGGAGCGCCGCCTCGTCGACGCGCTGATCACCGTGCCGGGCCTGATGGCCGACGCGACCAAGCTGGAGGGCGAAATCGAGCTGCTGGCCCGCGAGGTCGCCAAGGCCCGAGACGTGCTCTACCTGGGGCGCGGCACCAGCTACCCGATGGCGCTGGAAGGCGCCCTGAAGCTCAAGGAAATCAGCTACATCCACGCGGAAGGTTATGCGGCGGGTGAACTCAAGCACGGCCCCATCGCCCTCATCGACGAGAGCGTGCCGGTGATCGTGATCGCGCCCCACGACGCGATCTTCGAGAAGACGGTGTCGAACATGCAGGAGGTGGCCGCCCGCGGCGGGCGCATCATCCTGATCGGCGACGCCAAGGGCGCGGCCGCGGCCGGCCTCGACACCATGGCCACCGTGACGATGCCCGACCTCGACCCGGTGGTGGCCCCCATCGTCTACGCGGTGCCGATCCAGCTGATCGCCTACCACACCGCCGTCTTCATGGGCAAAGACGTCGACCAGCCGCGCAACCTCGCCAAATCCGTCACGGTGGAATAGGTCCGTGATGGGGGAGGCGGGTGCGGGCCGGCCCTTCGGAACCGCGACGGGCACGGCGGACCGAAGACCGCCAGTGGCCAGCCCCCTGCCACGGGCCTATGCTCGCCGGCACAGGCCCCTGCGACGGT
This sequence comes from Methylobacterium sp. 001424705, assembly GCF_059816145.1. NCBI lineage: Bacteria > Pseudomonadati > Pseudomonadota > Alphaproteobacteria > Hyphomicrobiales > Methylobacteriaceae > Methylobacterium > Methylobacterium sp. 001424705. The sequence continues at coordinate 13,152 of NZ_JCBANU010000026.1, forward strand.
CCACCGGGATGTTCCTGCAAGGGATCGTCATGGGAGGGTTTCATGGACGGAAAGACGGCGAGCCTGTTCCGGAGCGGCCGCAATCAGGCGCTGCGCATTCCGCGCGGGTTCGAGCTTCCCGGCACGAGCGCGCGCATCCGCCGGCTGCCGAACGGCAATCTCGAGATCGAGCCTCTGGGTGAGATCGGGCTGCTGGCCGCCTTCAAGGATGAGCCACCTCTGCCGCCGGACGATGCGATGGACCCGATCCCGGATCGTCCCGCAGAGCCCGTGGAGCGATGAGCGAGCGCTACCTGCTTGACACCAACATCCTCTCCGAGATCATCCGGGCGGGCAGAGACAGCGCCGTCCTGGGCATGATCGCCCGGGTCGGCCAGGACACCATCTGCACGAGCGCGATCGTGGCGAGCGAGATGCGCTACGGCGTCGAGCGCAAGGGCTCGACGCTCCTGCGTGACAAGGTGGAGCGTGCCCTGCGCAACATCGAGATCGTCCCCTACGCCTCCGACTGCGCGCACGCCTACGGCACCATCCGAGCGACGCTGGAGCGCGAGGGCAGGACGATCGGCGCCATGGACATGCTGATCGCCGCCCATGCCCTCGCGCTGAATCGAACCCTGGTGACGGACAATCTGCGCGAATTCGAACGCGTCGCCGACCTGCGCGTGGTCAACTGGCTCGACCCGGCCTCGCGGGAAGGCGGTCCCGCCGTGTAGGGACGCCAGCCGTCGCGGATCCTGTCCACGGTGCCAGGCCCTGATCGGTCCGACGCTCGACCTGACGAAGGAGGACCGGGCGCCGCGCGCCCGGTCCCGTGTCGCCTCACTCGGCCGGCTGCAGGGCCGGGAGCTCCGAGTCGAGGGGCATCGGGTTGCCGCCGAGCGCCGCCGCGAGCTTGACGTCGTCGACCTCGCCCTCCCAGCGGGCGACCACGATGCAGGCCACCGCGTTGCCGATGAAGTTGGTGAGCGCGCGGCACTCGGACATGAAGCGGTCGACGCCGAGGATCAGCGCCATGCCGACGACCGGCACCGAGGGCACCACCGCGAGGGTCGCCGCCAGGGTGATGAACCCCGAGCCGGTGACGCCGGCCGCGCCCTTGGAGGACAGCATCGCCACGAGGAGCAGGAGGCCCTGCTCGCCGTAGGTGAGGGGCGTGTCCGTGGCCTGCGCGATGAACAGCGCCGCCATCGTCATGTAGATGTTGGTGCCGTCGAGGTTGAACGAGTAGCCGGTGGGGACCACGAGGCCGACCACGGGCTTCGAGCAGCCGGCGCGCTCCATCTTCTCGAGGAGCGAGGGCAGGGCGGACTCGGAGGACGAGGTGCCGAGCACCAGCATCAGCTCTTCCTTGATGTAGCGGATGAGCTTGAGGATCGAGAAGCCGTTGTAGCGAGCGACGAGGCCCAGCACGCCGAGGACGAAGATCGCCGAGGTCAGGTAGAAGGCGCCGACCAGGTAGGCGAGGTTGGCGAGCGAGGCGATGCCGTACTTGCCGATGGTGAAGGCCATGGCGCCGAAGGCGCCGATGGGGGCGACCTTCATGATGATGTTGACGACGCCGAAGATGGCTTCCGACAGCACCTTGATGATGTCGAGGACCGGCTTGCCGCGGTCGCCCAGGAAGGCGAGCCCGAAGCCGAACAGCACCGAGAAGAACAGCACCTGGAGGATCTCGCCGCCCGAGAACGCCCCCACCGCCGTGGTCGGGATGATGTTCATCAGGAAGTCGGTGATCGTCTGCGTCTTGGCCTTGTCGGCGTACATCGCGATCGACTTCGGATCGAGCGACTTCGGATCGATGTGCATGCCCGCGCCCGGCTGGACGAGGTTCGCCACGATCAGGCCGACGATCAGCGCCAGGGTCGAGAAGGTGATGAAGTAGATCAGCGCCTTGCCGCCGACGCGGCCGACCTTCTCCAGGTTGGTCATGCCGGCGATGCCGGACACCACGGTGAGGAAGATCACCGGCGCGATGATCATCTTGACGAGCTTGATGAAGGCGTCGCCGAGCGGCTTCATGTCCGCGCCGACCTGCGGGTAGAAGTGACCGAGGGCGATGCCGATCGCCACGGCGACCAGCACCTGGAAATACAGGGTCCGGTAGATCGGCTTGGGCTGGGGCGGCGCGTGGGGCGCGGTGAGGGGCGATGGTACAGCGGCCATGATGGCGTTCTCCCGGTGGGTCTCTCGAACGATGCCGGCGCGGCTCGGGGACGGCGTCCCGCGTCCGCGCTCTCTTGCTCTTGCGCCGAGGGGTCCGGCCTCCCCCGGCCGCGCCCCGGAGGGGTGCGGCGGCGGGGGCGGCAGCCCTGCGGCGGACAGTCCTGCGGTCGACGCAGGGCTGCATTACCCCTCCGGAATGGCAACCGGCATGCCAGAGCGAGTGCCGGCGAAACGTTTCGTTAAGCCCCTGAAATCGGGATCGTTTTCACGATGAGTCCGCGGCGCGCGCAGGATCGCTTTGCGAAAACCCGGACGCGGCGGCGAAATCCTTTCCGGGAAATCGCAGGGGTCCGACCGGCATGAGGCCCCGCGCCCAGCCGGCCCGATCCCGGCCGGAGGAGGGGCGCGGCGCGCCCCGGGCCCCCGCGTCGCAGGGGCCGAGCCGGCGCAGCCTCGTCCTGCTGGCGAGCGTCGCCGCGATCCTGCTCGCGGCCTGGCTCGCCGGGGGGATCGCCGAGCGCTGGGCCCTGGCCGATTTGCGCCGCACGGCCGCGGCGACGCTGGGGCTGCAGGTCGGCGTCCTGGCGGCCGAGATGCAGAAGCAGACCTCCCTGCCCCTGGCCCTGGCGGCGGATCCGGAGATCGCCGCCGCCGCGCAGGCCGCGCCCCCGGCGGACCTGATCGAGCGCGTGAACCGGCGCCTCGCAGAGGTCGCCGCCGCGACGGACTCGGCGGTGATCTACGTCATCCGGCCGGACGGCGTCACGGCCGCGGCCAGCAATGCGGGGAGCCGGGGCAGCTTCCTCGGCCGGGACTACGCCTTCCGGCCCTATTTCCGGCAGGCGATGCAGGAGGGGTCCGGCTCGCAGTTCGCCCTCGGCACCGTGAGCGGCCGCGCCGGCCTCTACCTGTCCCGGCGGATCGGCGCCGCCGGCGGCGTCGTGGTGGTCAAGATCGAGTTCAACGGCGTCGAGGCGGCCTGGCGCGCGGCGGGGGACGGGGTGTTCGTCGCGGATGCGCGCGGCATCGTCCTCGTGGCGAGCGAGCCGGCCTGGCGCTTCACCACCCTGCGCCGGATCGACGAGGCCGAGCGGCGGCGCATCCGCGAGGCCCTGGAATTCGGCGACGCGCCCCTCGACGACATGCCGCTCTATCCCGTCGCCGGCACGGAGGATCTCGTGCGCGTCGGCCAGGGCGCGCGCCCGGCCTGGGCCGCCCTGCGGCTGGACGCCCCGATCCCCGGGACCGCCTGGCGGCTCACCGCCCTGACGCCCCTGGGCCGCACCGTGGAGCGCGAGCGGGTCCAGGCCTGGATCATCGCCGCCCTGGTCACGGGCCTCGCCTGCCTCGGCCTCACCGCGCTGGCGGGCCGGGGCCGGCGCAACCGCGCGCGCCTCGCCCGCGCCTCGGCCCAGCGGGACGCCCTCGAGACCCGCGTCCGGGAGCGGACCCTGGAGCTCACCGACGCCAACCGGATGCTGCGCCTCGAGATCGAGGAGCGGCAGCGGGCGGAGGCCGAGCGCGAGCGCCTGGGGCGCGAGCTCGCCCAGGCGGGGCGCCTGGCCGCCCTCGGGCAGTTCGCCGCCAGCATGGCCCACGAGATCAACCAGCCGCTGGCCGCCATCCGCTCCTACGCCGACAACGCCGCCATCCTGGTCCGGCGCGGCCGGACGGAGGAGGCGGCCGAGAATGCCTTCGCCATCGGGCGCCTCACCGACCGCATCGGCGGCCTCACCCGCCAGCTCAAGGGCTTCGCCCGGCGCTCCTCCGCCAGGCGGGAGCCCGTGGCCCTGTCCGAGATCCTGCACAACAGCCTGGAGCTGGTGGAGGCCCGCGCCTCGGCCGCCCGCATCCCCCTGGTGGTGGAGGGCGCGCGCCCCGGCCTGCAGGTGCTCGGCGACGGGCCGCGCCTCGAACAGGTCGTGGTGAACCTGCTCCAGAACGCCCTCGATGCCGTCCAGGGCCGGACCGACCCGCGCGTCGGCGTGCAGGTCGCCGAGGAGGCGCCGGACCGCGTGGTGGTCGCGGTCCGCGACAACGGGCCCGGCATCCCCGAGGCGGTGCGGGCGCAGATCTTCGACGCCTTCTTCACCACCAAGTCGGACGGGCTCGGGCTCGGGCTCGCCATCGCCCGCGGAATCGTCGAGGATTGCGGCGGCAGCCTCGCCGTCCAGGGCGATCCGGCGGGCGGCACGATCTTCCGCATGGCCCTGGTGAAGGCCGCGGCACAGGGGGGGACCGGGGTGGCCGGACCGGCGGAGGCGACGACGTGAGCGAGACCATGGCGGGGGCGGCCTCGGCGGAGCGGGTCGTCTTCATCGACGACGAGGCGGAGGTCTGCCGGGCCAACCGCCAGAGCCTGGAGCTCGACGGGTTCACGGTGGAGACCTTCGGGGCCGCCGGGCCGGCCCTGACCGCGATCCTGGCCGATCCCCCCGGCCTCGTCATCACCGACGTGCGCCTGCCCGACCTCGACGGGGTGGCGCTGTTCGCCCGCCTGCGCGCCCTCGACCCGGAGCTGCCCGTCATCCTGATCACCGGCCACGGCGACATCCGCATGGCGGTGGGGGCGATGCGCGACGGCGCCTACGACTTCCTGGCCAAGCCCTACCCGGCCGAGGCGCTGCTGGCCTCGGCCCGGCGCGCCCTGGAGCGCCGCCGCCTGGTCCTGGAGAACCGCCAGCTGCGGGCGCGCCTCGACGCCGCCCTGGAGGAGGATCCGGCCTTCCTCGGGGTCTCGCCCGGCATCGTGCGCCTGCGCCAGCTCGTGCGCGAGGTGGCCCAGGCCGACGTCGACGTCCTCGTGTTCGGCGAGACCGGCGCCGGCAAGGAGGTGGTGGCGAGCGCCCTGCACCGCTGGGGCCGGCGGGCCAAGCGCAACTTCGTGGCGATGAATTGCGGGGCGCTGCCCGACAGCGTCGCCGAGAGCGAATTGTTCGGCCACGAGGCCGGGGCCTTCACGGGCGCCCTGAAGCGCCGGGTCGGCCGGATCGAGCACGCCCAGGGGGGCACGCTCTTCCTCGACGAGATCGAGAGCATGCCGCTCAACCTGCAGGTGAAGATGCTGCGCGTGCTGCAGGAGCGCCGGGTCGAGCCGCTCGGCGGCAACGAGTCCCTGGCCGTCGACATGCGGGTGGTGGCCGCCACCAAGGTCGATCTCGGCCAGGCCGCGGCCCAGGGCACCTTCCGGGACGACCTCTACCACCGGCTCAACGTGATCACGATCGCGATCCCGCCCCTGCGGGACCGGCGCGAGGACGTGATCCTGCTCTTCCAAGAGTTTCTGCGGCGGGCGGCCGCCCGCTTCGGCCGCGCGGTCCCGGCGATCACCGGACCGGTGCTCGACCACCTGCGCCGGCACGACTGGCCCGGCAACGTGCGCGAACTCGGGCACTTCGCCGAGCGCTACGCCCTGGGGCTCGCCGACCTGGAGCGCTCGGCCCCGGAGGCCGTCACCGCCGGCACCCTCGCGGATCAGGTCGACCGCTTCGAGCGCGGCCTGATCCGCGAGGAGCTGATCATGGCCGGGGGCGACGTCCGGCTGGCGGCGGAATCCCTGGGAACGCCGCGCAAGACCCTCTACGACAAGATCGCCCGCCACGGGCTCACGCCGACCGACTACCGCTGACGGCCCCGGTCGGGGAGGCCGGCCCTGGGGCCGGCCGCCCGCTTCAGATCAGTCGACGACCTTGCCGTCGGGGCCGACCTTGACCTTCTGCTCGCGGTCGGGGAGCGCCACCTTGATGTCGTACTGCACCGAGGCGCCCTCGCGCTCGACCTCGGCCTCGTAGGCCTTGCCGCCGCCGGCCTTCTGCTCGGCGATCTTCAGGGCGTCCTTGAGCGAGGTGGTGGCCTTCTGGAAGTCGGCCGGCTTCAGGCGGGTGAAGTAGCGCTCGATCGGCTGGTTCTCGGTCTTGTACAGGGCGCCGTCATCGGCGTTGATGCCGTACTCCACCAGCTTGCCGTCGGGGTAGACGACCTTGATGCTGTAGTGGTTCGGGTTCTTGCCGTCGGCCTTCTCGAAGTCGGCGTCGATGGCGCGGCCCTTCTCGCCCTGCTGCTCGGCGGTGGTCAGCGCCTGGGCGAGGGTGACCTTGCTGACGGCGGCGCGCTGGTACTCCTTCAGGTCCTTGTCCGTGTTGGCGTCCATCTTGGCGGCGGGGGTCTGGGCCAGCACGAGGCCGGAGCTCAGGGCGAGGAATCCGGCGGCGGCGGCGAGGCGGTACATCATGGCGGGTCGTCCCGTTTCGGGTTCGTTGAAGGACCCTGGAAACGGGCACCGGCCCGTTTGGTTGCCCCGCGTCGATCCGGTTGCCGCCGCCGGACCTCAGCGGGCCGACGGGCCCGTCGGGGCGAGGCCGCCGAGATGCGCGCGGTGCGGCGGGGAGGCGGACGCGGCGGGGGTCGATCCTGCCGCGCCGGACGCGGCGGCCGCCCGGGCCGCCTGCCGCGGCCCGGCGTAGCGGGCGAGCTTGCGCGCCGCGCCGGCGAACAGGCCCGCCAGGGCCAGCAGCGTCGCGTCGAACCAAACGAAGCGCGCCTGCCCGGCGAGGAGCCCGGCCCAGCCGTGATCGACCAGGGCGAGGTCGGCGGCCACCACCGCGAGATAGAGGCCGGCGGTCGCGGTCAGCGCCGCGCCCCAGGCCCGGCGCCCCGGCCCGGCGAGGGCCGCCAGGGTGACGAGGCCCCAGGTGGCGAAGAAGGCGGCGATCTCCCCGTCGCTCCGCCCCGGCAGGCCGAGAGGCAGCAGGCGGTTGGCGAGGAAGTAGGCCGCGATTCCCGCCGGCAGCCCGGCGACGGCGCCGATGTTGAGGGCCTGGACCAGGCGCAGGCCAGGCAAGCCCCGTTCGCCGGCCTTGGGCAGGCGCGCCACCGCCCACAGCACGAGGCCGGTGGCCACCATGGCGGAGCCCATCAGGCCGCAGACGAAGAACAGGATGCGCAGGGCCGGCCCGGCGAAATGCGCCTCGTGCAGGCCGACCAGGGTGGTGAAGGTCCGGGTCGCCGGCTTGAGGCCGCCCTGCCGGACCTCGCGCACCGCGCCGGTCACCCCGTCGAAGGCGACCTGCGGGTGCTCGTGCGAGAGCCCGTGCGGCTCCTCGAACACCGCCGTCACCACGGCGTTCGCGTCCCGCGGATTGGTGATCGCCAGCCGCTCCAGGGGCTCGGGCACCGTCGCCATGGCCGCGCGCACCATCGGGCCGATGGGCGCCAGGGTGCCGGGCTGCCCGGCGGGGGGGCGCGGCGCCGGGATCTGGCCGCTCTCGGCGAAGAAAGTCTGGGCCTCGCCCCTGTAGGCCGTGGTGATGCCCCAGGGCATGTACATCACGCTCAAGGTGACGATGCCCGTGTAGGTGATCATCAGGTGGAAGGGCAGGGCGAGGACGCCGGTGACGTTGTGGGCGTCGAGCCAGCCGCGCTGGGCCGACTTGTCCCGCCGCAGCGTGAAGAAGTCCGCGAAGATGCGCCGGTGCGTGATCACGCCGGAGATCAGCGCGACGAGCATGATCATGGCGCAGAGGCCGACGATCCAGCGGCCCCAGAGGGGCGGCATGTGCAGCTCGAAGTGGAAGCGGTAGAGGAAGTCGCCGCCCTTCGTGTCGCGGATCACCGCCGGCGCCCCCGTCGCCGGGTCGAGGCGGGCCTGCCCCGGCGGGGTGCCCGGCCTCGTCCGCCAGAACAGGTCGACGACCGGGCTGTCGGGGGTCGGCAGGCCGATGAACCAGCTCCGCGCCCCGCCCGCATGGGCGGTGAGGTGGGCGACGCCGAACTCGGCCGCCCGCACCTGGGCGTCGGGGCTGAGCGATTCGACCTGGCGGAGCTCGGGCCGCATCCAGCGCGAGATGTCCGTCCGGTAGTAGCTCGCCGTGCCGGTGACGAAGACCGCCAGCAGGACCCAGCCCACGACGAGGCCGGACCAGGTGTGGAGCCAGGCCATCGCCTGGCGGAAGCTCGTTCCCATGCATCCTCCGGGGGGGCGGGCCTGGCGAGGGTACGCGTTACCAGCGGTAGCGCAGGGTGGCGTAGACGGTGCGGGGCAGGCCGTAGAAGCAGCTCGAGTAGCTGAAGCAGCCCGTGACATAGCGCTCGTCGAGGAGGTTCTGGGCGTTGACCTGCATCGTGAAGCCGTTGAGCGTCGCGTCGAGGTTCTTCAGGTCGTAGGTGAGCACGGCATCCACGAGGACGCTTTCCGGCACCTTGAAGGAATTGGCCGGGTCGCCCCAGGAGGAGCCGAGATAGCGCACGCCGCCGCCGAGGCCGAGCCCGAGCAGGGGGCCGCTGGTGAAGCGGTAGTCGACGAACAGCGAGGCGGTGGTGTCCGGGATCTGGACCGGGACCCGGCCCCGGAGCGGCACCTGCTGGTTGGTGACCTGGTTGAGGGTCGTGGTGATGTCGGAGACGGTGCGGGCGTCGATGACCGAGACGCCGCCGATGACGTTCAGCCCCTCGGCCAGGTTGGCCCGCGCCTCGAACTCCAGGCCCTGCACCCCCACGGCCCCGGTCTGCACCACGAAGTTCCGGTTGACCGGATCGGCGTTGGTCGCGTTCGAGCGGCGGATGTCGAAGGCGGCGGCGGTGAGCAGGATGTCGGTGCCGGGCGGCTGGTATTTGATGCCGGCCTCGAACTGGTCGCTGGTGATCGGATCGGGGATGCGGCCGACCGAGCCGAAATTCGCGTCGAAGATCCGCCCGGCGGTGATGGGCTCGAAGGCCTCGCTGTAGGAGACGTAGGGCGCGACGCCGTTGTCGAAGCGGTAGAGCAGGCTCGCCCGGCCGGTGAAGGCCTCGGAGGGCACGTCCTGGTTGGTCACGACGTTGGTCGTGAGGCTCCGGGTCGGGCCGAAATTGCTGGCCCAGTCGTAGCGGCCGCCCAGGGTGAGGACGAGGCGGTCGAACTTGATCTGGTCCTGGACGTAGAGGCCGGTCTGCTCCGACGTGATCCGCGCATCCGTGGTGAAGGGCGGCGTCGGGATGGTCATGGCGTAGTCGGGCGCCAGCACGTTCAGGCTGGGGGCCGCCGGGAAGGCCGTCGACAGGGTGCGGGTCTCGAACCTCCGGTAGTCCACGCCGACGAGGGCGGTGTGCGCGAAGAGGCCGGTGTCGAACTTGCCCACGAGGTTGTTGTCGATGGTGTAGGCATCGATTCCGACCCGGGTGGCGATGCGCGAGCGGTCGATGAGCGGCCCGCTGCTGAAGGGGCCGGTATTCTCGCTGAAGGCACTGTAGACGCTGCGGTAATCGCCCTCGGTGCGCAGGTAGCGCGCCGCCGAGTGGACGTGCAGCGCCTCGTTGATGTCGTGGTCGAAGATGTAGCTGATCGAGGCCTGGGTCCGGTCCGAGCGCTCGAAGTTGCGGTCGCCGTCGTAGAAGTCCACCGGCAGGCGGCCGGTGACGCCGCCGCCGAAGTTGCGCGGGAACACCGTGCCCACGGCGGGGAAGCCGCCGTAGAAGCCCGAGAACGGATCGCGCTGGTAGTTGCCGATGAGGGTGAGCGAGGTGTCGGCGGAGGGCCGCCAGGTGACGCTCGGGTTGATGAGCACGCGCTCGACCTCCGTCGTCACCGCCGGGCCGTCGCCCTTCCAGCCGAGGCCGATCACCCGGTAGGCGAACTGGTCGGCCAGCGGCCCCGCCGCGGACGGGATCGGGCCGCCGATGTCGAAGCCGCCGCGGACCTCGCTGAAGCCGCCGCCCTGGACGAAGATCTCGCCGTGCTGGACGAAGCGCGGCATCTTGGACACGAAGTTGACGATGCCGCCGGGGCCCGACTGCCCGTAGAGCACCGAGGCCGGGCCCTTGATGACGTCGATGCGCTCCACCCGGAACGGGTCGATGCTCGCCGAGGCGTCGCGGCTGCCCGGCAGGGCGAGGCCGTCGAGGAAGAGCGGCGCGGTGAAGCCGCGGATGTAGAACTGCTCCAGGCGGGTGGCGCCGGCGCCGCCCCGCTGCTCGGTGGTCACGCTCGGCGAATAGCGCAGGGCCTGGTTGATGGTGAGCGCGTTCTGGTCCTCGATCTGCTGGCGGCCGATCACCGAGATCGACTGCGCCGTCTCCAGGATCGGGGTGTCGGTCTTGGTGGCCACCCGACTCTGGGTGGCGACGTAGCCGGGCACCGGGCCGACCGCGCCGCCGGGCTGGCTGCCCGAGGCGTTCCGGCCCGCGCCGGCGCCCTCCACCGAGAGGGTGTCGAGGGTCACCGCGTCGGTGGCGTTCTGCGCCTGCGCATCCCGGAGCGCGAACCCGACCGCAGCAACGCCGGACAGCAGCGTGACCAAGAGACAGCGATGGGCTGCTCTGGCGACGGGACGGGCACGCTCATGCGACGCAAAGCAGTTCACAGCCAAAGACCATTCCAGGGTGAGTACGAAGGCGCTACCGCAGACGTGAATTGACTTACTTTCGGAAGCACCAAAACGTCTTGGCAGGATTCCCAATTCATCTGCAAGAGATATGTTTTTTACTTATTCCAGATTGGAACTGAGATGAGCAGACCGCGCGGACACCACCCTTAATCCCGCCCTCTGCGAAAAAACCCGCGCCGCGACCCAAAGCGCACAGCCGGCGGAGGGGGCGTCGATCCGGGGACCCCGGACGGGCCGCGCTCCGGCGGCGCGGGCCGGGAGCGGTTTGTCCCCGAGGATCTCCGGGGAAGATCCCGAACGTCGGTCCACGCACCGAAACAGGATGTCCGACGTCTGCCGAGAGACCATGCAGACCCGCACGGATACTTGAAACGCGCGCCCACAACTCCATCTCAGAACCGTCGGTCGCATCCCGCCGCGGGCGGTCGGGAGACCGCGCGCTCTTGCCGTCCTGGGAGGAGCGCCATGCCGGATCCGTCACAGCCGAGGTCTTCGCCACCCGATCCGGTCCGGCAGGCCACGGTGCGGAACCGGCTCCTGCGGGCGATGGGGCCGGAGGATTTCGCGCGGCTCGCGCCGCACCTGGAGCCGATGGCGGGCGCGCTCCGCCAGCTGCTGATCCGACCCAACCAGCCGGTCGAGCGGCTGTACTTTCCCGAGAGCGGATTCGTCTCGATCGTCACCGAGGCCTCGGCCGGCCGGGTCGAGATCGGCCTCGTGGGCCGGGAGGGCCTCGTGGGCGCCACGCCGATCCTGCTCGACAGCGATCGGACGCCCCACCACGCCTTCGTGCAGAGCGCCGGCCGCCTGCTCGCCATCGACGCCCCGGCGCTCCTGGCGGCCGTCGGGCAGAGCCCGTCCCTGCGCCATCTGCTGCTGCGCTTCGTCCAGGTGCAGATCGTCCACCTGGGCAAGACCGCCTTCGCCAACGCCACCTTCACCCTGGAGGTGCGCCTGGCCGCCTGCCTGCTGATGTGCCACGACCGGATCGACGGCGACGACATCGCCATCACGCACGCGTTCCTGGCCCTGATGCTGGGGGTGCGACGCTCCGGGACGACCCTCGCGGTGCAGAACCTCGAGGGCCAGAACCTGATCCGGGCGCGGCGCGGGCGCATCACCATCCTCGACCGCCCGGCGCTGCGGGCCCTGGCCGACGGAAGCTACGGCACCGCCGAGGCCGAGTACGCCCGGCTGATCGGCGGGGCCTGATCCCCGCCGGGGGCCAATCCCCGCCAGGGGCCAATCCCCGCCAGGGGCCAATCCCCGCCAGGGGCCAATCCCCGCCAGGGGCGGCGGAGCGGAGGCCGCCCCGGCCCGCGCCGACCGGGCGCGCGCCCGGCAGGTCCTCGCCACCATCCTGGGCGGCTGAGAACGTTCGCGGCCGAGAACGCGTGCGGCTCGGCTCAGCCCCGGTCGGGCCGGGCCTCCCAGATCGCGGCCTCGACGAAGGGGCGCTTCAGCTGCGGGCCGGCGCCGCTGCGCAGGACGAAGTCGTTGGCGCCGGGATGGCGGCGGATGGCCTTGCCGAGGTTCAGCCGGTAGCCCGCCCCGAAGACGAAGGGCGGCGCCATCGGGTCGGCCATGTAGGCGTTCACGGCCGCCGTCACCTCGGTCGCGGGAATGAGGCCCAGGTCGCACAGGGCGCGAATCGTCAGCTTCTCGGTCATGCGCTCTTCCATAGGCGCCCGGGGGGCGGGGCCGCCTGCGGACCTATTTCCTCACGGGCATCATCGTGTCGGGGCCGCTCGCCATCACGATCTACCTGACCTGGTGGTTCATCAGCCTCATCGACGGCTGGGTGAAGCCCCTGGTGCCGGCGAGCTACCTGCCCGACCATTACCTGCCGTTCTCGATCCCGGGCCTCGGCCTCCTCATCGCCTTCGTGGCGGTGACCCTGCTGGGCTTCCTCACCGCCAACCTGGTGGGGCGCAGCGTGGTCGAGTTCGGCGAGGTGCTGCTCGCCCGCACGCCGGTGATCTCCGGGCTCTACAAGGGCCTGCGCCAGATCTTCGAGACGCTGTTCTCCGCCAACGGCACCTCGTTCCGCACCGTCGGCCTCGTGGAATTCCCCGTGAAGGGCACCTGGTCGGTGGTGTTCCTGTCCGCGCCGGCCGCCCCGGACGTGCAGAACGCCCTGGCGCCGGGGGGCGACCATGTCGGCGTGTTCCTGCCCTGCGCCCCCAACCCCACCACCGGGTTCTTCTTCTACCTGCCGCGGACCGACATCGTGGAGATCGCCATGAGCGTGGACGACGCGGCCAAGCTGGTGATGTCGGCCGGCGTGATCCAGCCCGACGACCACCCTGCGAAATTCCAGGCCCTGGCGGCGAGCCTGCGGGCCGCCCACGGCGAGCCCCCGAAGGTCGACGCCTGATCCGGGCGCCCCCGGCGTCTCGTCGTCGAACCCGGAGGCTTGGTGCCGTCTGCAACCGACCGAGGCCCTGGAAGCGGATTTGAAAGGGTTTCAACGGCGGATATTCGCCGTATGCGCGTTCCCGCAGCTTCGTGCTCAATCAGGAGCGCAGACCGTGGTGCCGCCGCCATTGGCTGGGCGTTGAGCCCGTCCAGCCCAGGAACGCACGCGTGAAGTGAGCTGCATCGTCGTAGCCGAGCTCTGCGGCGATGCGCCCGATGCTCAGCGTCGTCTCAACCAGCCGCTCGCCCGCGCGGAGAAGCATGATGCGGCGATGAATGTCGGCGTAGCACGTACCAACCTCCTCCAGGCGGCGCTGGAGGGTCCGGCGCGAGAGGCCGAGGCGTCGGGCCACGCGATCGATGGAAGAGCCCCCCTCGTCGAGTTCGAGGGCGATCACGTGTGCGACGCAATCTGCGAGCCGATCGGTGATCGGCGCGTCCTGCATGGCCCCGTCGCGAACAGGACGGAAGCGGCAGGGATTGACGGTCTCCAGAAGATTGGCTGGGAAGGCGAGCCCAGCGCGTGGGCCTAGCGCGACCTCGCATCCGAACAGGACCTCGATCTCGCCGCGGGCCGGGAGCCACGCCCCTGTCACCACGGCGCGCGTAGGCCGCCAGGCCTTGCCGAGAAAATGGCGCACCGTACCCAGCAGATAGCCGAGCGCCAGGATCTCGTTGGCCTGACGCCCGCACGCGATCCGCTCGGCGACTTCGTAGCCGTAGAAGGCCTCCGCACCCCGGCAGCAGACGCCGGTCCGGGTCGCGGTCTGCAAGAGCAGCGGTGTGACGACCTCCACCCGCCCAAGGGCGTCGCCGAGGGTGTCAGCGGACTGCACCTGGATGCCGATGGGACCCAGGCCTGCGATACCGATGCGGGTCGAGAGCCGAGCCGGCAAGGCGGGATCGCCGATCTCGCGGATGGCTGCCTCGACGAGCGTGAGCTGATCCCGGAGGAGGATCAGCCGATCCGGAGTATCCAAGAGCGTCAGGGGCATTCCGGCGCGACCGAAGGCGCGGCCGACGGAACCGCCGGCTGCGGCGACCGCCTCGGCGATCGGCCCCATCGTGCGCGCCCTGGTCAGTCCGTATGCCGACATGGATGGCCTCCCGGCCGCAAGGTCCGCGCTTTGGCGCAGGATGGCAAGATTGGGGGTTGGGTGTCGCCTAGACCGGAGGGAATTGGCCGGCGTGGATCAGGCCAGAGGTATCCGGGAGGGAACGGCCATGTCGGCTTTCATCGATCGCAGCGTCATACGGCACGCGTATCGGATCGGTATGATCGGCGGCGTCATGACATCGCTGGCGGGAACACCGATCCGCGCGGCGGAAACCACCCCGGTTTCGGTCGCGGTGCTGCCTCTCAAATTGCTCGACACCTCAGGCGAGCCCGCTGATCAGTCCGTTCAGCACACGGAGCGTCTGGCACGCCTGACGGACGGCCTCGCCGTCGATCTTACCGGCACGGGCATGTACCGCGCGGCCGTGCTTCCCGCCGAGCACCTGCGCCAGGATTGCCCCACGGGCCAAGCGACTTGCCTGCTCCAAGCCGCACGGGATCGCGGTGCGCAGCTGATCTTCGTCGGCGTCGTGCATAAAAGCAGCACCCTGATCCTTCAGCTTTGGGCGCGTCTGGTTGATGCACGGACGGGCCGAGATATCATGACCCGCGACCTGAATTTCCGGGGCGATACGGATGAGTCGTGGCAGCGCGCCGAGGCGTTCCTCGTCGCCCAGATCCGCGATGCGGCGGCGAAGCCGCTTTAGCCGATCACCTATCGAAGGGGAGGCACACTCTCTACAGGCGCAAGATGGCGTTTCGCTCGGTTGGCCAGACTCTCGTACCGGAGCAAATCCTCTGCTTGGAAAAAGCCTCCGGCAGATGACGGATGTTCGCTTCCGCAACACGTTGCTGGGAAGCGAACGGGCAGACATCCCCCGTCCCGGCCGCTCGCCGCGGCGAACCGAGCGCCCGATCGTCCGGTCAGCCCGCCCCGAGCAGGCGGATCGCCGCGTCGCGCTCGAACAGGTAGAGCAGCACCCGGAGCGCCTGGCCCCGCGCGCTCGTCAGGCCGGGGTCGCGCTGGACCACGAGCTGCGCGTCGTCGCGGGCCACCTGGAGCAGTTCGGCGTCGGTCTCCAGGCTGGCCAGGCGGAAGGCGGCCATCCCCGATTGGCGGGTGCCCAGCACCTCGCCCTCGCCGCGCAGGCGCAGGTCTTCTTCCGCGATGCGAAAGCCGTCCTCGGTCTCGCGCATCATCTCGAGGCGCGCCCGCGAGACCTGGCCCAGCGGCCCGCGATAGAGCAGCAGGCAGGTGGAGGCGCGCGCGCCCCGCCCGACCCGGCCGCGGAGCTGGTGGAGCTGGGCCAGCCCGAAGCGCTCGGCATGCTCGATGACCATGATGCTGGCTTCCGGCACGTCGACGCCGACCTCCACCACCGTGGTGGAGACGAGGATCTTCGTCTCGCCCCGCTGGAAGCGCTCCATGGCGGCGTCCTTGTCGGGCCCCGGCATCTTGCCGTGGATCAGCCCGACCGCGTCGCCGAAGCTGTGGCGCAGGTCCCCGAAGCGCTCCTCCGCCGCGGCGAGGTCGACGAACTCGGATTCCGCCACCAGGGGGCAGATCCAGTAGACCCGGTCGCCGGCGGCGAGCGCCCGCCCCAAGCCCGCCACCACCTCGTCGAGGCGGTCGGTGGAGACGAGGCGGGTGGCGATGGGCTGGCGCCCGGCGGGCTTCTCGTCGAGCACCGAGACGTCCATGTCGCCGAAGCAGGTCAGCGCCAGGGTCCGGGGGATGGGGGTCGCCGTCATCACCAGGATGTCGACCGCCGCGCCCTTGGCGCCCAGAGCCAGGCGCTGGTGCACGCCGAAGCGGTGCTGCTCGTCCACCACGGCCACGCCGAGATCGGCGAAGACCACGCTGTCCTGGAACAGCGCGTGGGTGCCGACGACGATGTCGACCGCGCCGGCCGCCAGGGCCGCCAGGGTGGCCCGGCGCTCGGAGGCCTTGTCGCGCCCGGTGAGGAGGCGCAGGCGCAGGGGCGCGGCCAGGGGGGCGAGGCGCTCGAAGTGCTGGCGCGCCAGGATCTCGGTGGGGGCCATCAGGGCGGCCTGGCGCCCGGCCTCCACGGCCGAGGCCATGGCAAGGAGCGCCACCGCGGTCTTGCCGGAGCCGACATCGCCCTGGAGCAGGCGCAGCATGCGCCGGTCGGAGGCGAGATCGGCGCGGATCTCGGCCACGGCGCGGCTCTGCGCCCCCGTCAGCCCGAAGGGCAGGGCGGCCTCGATCCGGCCGCTCAAACGCCCGTCCCCCGCATTGGCCCGGCCGGGCGCCCGGCGGTTGCGGGCCCGCATCAGGGCGAGGGCCAGCTGCGAGGCCAGGAGCTCGTCGTAGGCCAGGCGCCGCCGGGCCGGGGAGCGGGGAGCCGCGCCGCCGCCCTCGGGCACGGGGGGCGGGGCCACCTCCGGCCGGTGCTCGGCCCGCAGGGCGTCGGCGAAGGCCGGCAGCCCCTCGCGGGCGATCCAGGCCGGGTCCTGCCACTCGGGCAGCACCGGCAGGCGCTCCAGGGCGGCATGGGCCAGCTTCGAGATCGCCCGGGAGGTCAGCCCCTCGGTGGCGCCGTAGATCGGCTCGACGGTGGGCAGGGCGGCGAGCCCCGCCTCGTCGACGATGCGGGCGGGATGGACCATCTGGCGGTGCCCGTCCCAGAGGTCGATGCGCCCCGTGATGTAGCGGTGGCTCCCCAGGGGCAGCATCTTCTCGACCCGGGCCTGGGGCATGCCGAAGAACACCAGGGTGATGTCCCCGGTGGCATCCTCCACCAGCACCCGGAACGGCCGCCGGCCCGCCCCGGGCTGGGGCGCCCGGTAGCCCGTCACGGTGACGCCGAGGGTCACGGGCTCGCCGGGGGGCGCCTCGGCGATGGAGCCCATCAGGCGCCGGGCGACGCCGCCCTGCGGCAGGTGGAACAGGAGGTCGACGATCCGGGCCGGCTGCTCGGGAGTGCCGAGCAGCCGCTCGATCATCGGCGCCATCTTGGGCCCGATGCCGGGAAGGCCGCGCGCGGGCGCGAAGAGGGCATCGAGGACGCTCGGGCGGAGCAGGGGCTGGCGGGACGCAGGCTCGGTCATGCGGCTCGGGGGCGGGAAACGGGCGGATGGGAATCCGGAGGAGGGGGCAGGACCCGGGCGGAACCGGACGGCCCGGGCGGGATGGCGGCGCGGGCCGCTGACTCTATATACCGCCTGGAAGGCTTGGTCCCGCGACGGATGACGCACCGGGGCCGGGCCGGGGCTGCCACGATCCGAAGGATCCCCCGATCCAAGGATCACGGCATCCCGGGATCCCCGCATCACAGGCTGACCGCATGTCCGGCACCACCCGCACCAGCGCCGACCTCGATCCGCGCCGCCGCCGCACCCTCTTCCGCGCCTGGCACCGGGGCATCCGCGAGATGGACCTGATCATGGGCCGCTTCGCCGATGCCGAGATCGGCACCCTCACGGAGGAGGAGCTCACCACCTTCGAGGCCCTGATCGAGGTGCCCGACCGCGACCTGTTCCGCTGGCTCACCGGCGAGGACGCGACGCCCGCGAACTACGACACCCCGGTCTATCGCCGCCTCAAGGCCTTCCACAGGCACGACGCGCCGATCCACTAGGGATCGGCGCGCGCGACCCGTCCGCGCCCCCGACTTCCCGCCCCCCGGATTCCCGAGCGTCGGGTTCGCCGGCCCCGGCATCGGCGCCGGGGTCGTGGGAAGACCGTCGATCGGTCGAGGCCGACCCGGACGGTCAGCGTCGGAGCTGAAAACACAAGAAGAGCGCCGGCCGAGAGGTGCTTTTCCTGCCGTCGATCATCGGGGCAGACCGTAGATCCGCAGACGTGCGCGCCGATACCCAAAAAACGACCGCGATAGTCCACTCCGAATCAACCAAACCCGTTCAAATTTTCGGCGAGATCAAGGGTGCAATGCTTTTGAAACTTTCACGATCTACTGTTCGGCGCAGAACATAAAAGCAGACTATCGCGCGAGCCTGGATGATGGGATCTTTGATGAAGCGGCGCGTTTTCGCGTATGCAACAGGTCTGGTCTGTTGTCTCGGGGGCCTCCAAGCCTACGCCCATGCCTCGAACGTCGCCGGCATCGTCATCCAGAAAGCCCGACAATTCGGCTTCCAGGCCGTCACCCTGCAGGCCGGCGGGTCCATCGTGCTGTCCAACGACGAGGCGACGGCCGTCCACCACGCCTATATCGAGGCGGACGGCGTCCGCCGCGACTTCGGCGACCAGGCCCCCGGCAGCCGCACCACGATGGTGTTCCCGCACCGGGGCGACTTCCTCGTCCTGTGCGGCGTCCACCCGAAGATGAAGCTGGCCGTCCACGTGGACTGAGGCGCCGGCGGGCGCGGATCGAGCGGACTTCGTCGCCCGATCCGCGCCGGCAGGGTCCCGTCCCGGGGAGATTCGGTCACCGACCGTGGGCGTGCGCCGCCGATCGTCCGTCGGCCGAGGACAGGAACTGCACGTTCAGGCTGGCGCCGGACCGATGCCGCACGGCGCAGTCGAACTCGCGTCCATCCGCCTCGACGACGACCGCGAACCGATCCGGCACCTGGGCGGGCTGGCCCAGATGCAGCCGCGCCCCGCCCTGCGTCAGGTCGCGGATGGTGCAGGCGAGGCGCGCGCCGCCGGGCAGGCGGATCGCGGCGCGCAGGAGGACGCGCGTCCGTCGCTCGGTGCGCCGCTCCTCCATCCCGATGGTCCAGTCGTCCAGGCCCGTGCTGATGCGCGACACCCCGTCGGCCGCCTGCTGCATGCTGGCCAGGATCGCGCCCGTGGCCTGCGCCTGCTCATCCATCGCGGCGGTGACGCCGTCGACATGCCGGCTGATCGTGCCGACCGCCGCCGTGATCGTCGCCAGGGTGGTGGCGACCTCGCTGGAGACCGCCTGCATGCCGGCGATCTCGCTGCTGATCCGGTTCGTGGCGGCGGCGGCCTGGCCGGCCAGGGTCTTCACCTCGGTCGCCACCACCGCGAAGCCGCGCCCGGCCTCGCCGGCCCGGGCCGCCTCGATCGTCGCGTTGAGGGCCAGGAGATTGATCTGCTGGGCGATGTCCGTGATCATCGTGGCGACGCCGCTCATCGCCTGGGCCGCGCCGCGGAGCCGCTCGGTGGCGGCATCCGCCTCCCCGGCCCGGCCGTGGATGTCGTCCACGACGGTCTTGGACTGGGCCATGCTGCGGGAGATCTCCCGCGCGGAGGCGTTCATGACGTCGGCCGCATCGGTGACCGCCTGGACGTTGTCGAGGGTGCGCTCGGCGGTCTCGACCGCGACGGAGCGCGCCTCCATGTTGGCGGTGACGTCGGTGGCGTACTTGACGATCTTGGTCAGGCGGCCGGCGGGATCGAAGATCGGGTTGTAGCTGGCCTGGATCCAGACGGGCCGGCCGCCCTTGCCGAAGCGCTGGAACATGCCCGACGCGAAGCGGCCGGCGCGCAGGCGGTCCCAGAAGGCGGCATACTCGGCCGTCTGCGCGTAGCCGGGCTCGACGAACAGGGCGTGCGGCCGGCCCCGGATCTCCTCGATCCCGTAGCCGAGCGCCGTCAGGAAGTTGGCATTGGCGTCGAGGACCGTCGCGTCGGGGGCGAACTCGATCACCGCCTGCGAGCGGTTGACCGCCGCCAGCTGCGCCATCGCGTCGGCGACCTGCAGCTTCTGCGCGGTGATGTCGGTGGCGAACTTGACCACCTTGACCGGCACCCCGTCCCGGTCCCGGATCGGGTTGTAGGTAGCCTGGATCCAGATCTCGCGGCCGCCCTTGGCGATGCGCTTGAACTCGCCCGAGCGGAACTCGCCGCGGCCGAGATCCGCCCAGAACGCGCGGTACGCGGCCCCCGCGCGCTCGTCCGGATCCACGAACAGGCCGTGATGGCGCCCCTGGACCTCGTCGCGGGTGTAGCCCACCGCGGCCAGGAAATTGGCGTTGGCCTCCAGGATCGTGCCGTCGAGGGCGAAGGCGATGACGGCCTGGGAGCGCTGCAGGGCCTCGAGCTGCCCGTCGTGGTCGATGCTGCGCAGGACCTCCGCGGTGACGTCGGTGGCGAGCTTGACCACCCGGGTCACGCGCCCGGCGCGATCGCGGACCGGGTTGTAGGTGGCCTGGATCCAGACCGCCCGGCCATCCTTCGCGAAGCGCTTGAACGCGCGCGTCTGCGGCTCGCCGCGGCGCAGGGCGTCCCAGAACGCGCGATAGGCTTCGCTGGCCCGCTCTTCGGGGGAGACGAAGCGTCCGTGGGGCTCTCCCGTCACCTCGGCGAGGGTGTAGCCCATCAGGTCGAGGAAGAGGTCGTTGGCGGTGAGCACCGTGCCGTCGGGGGTGAACTCGATGCGGGCCCGGGACCTGTCGATGGCGGCCATCAGCGCGCGCAGATCGGTGTCGAAGAACGGCACGGAGGGCCCCCCACGATGCGCAGCCCGCATCCGCACCCGTCCTACGAGAGTCTGATTAAGCAAACCCGAAACATCTTAAAGTCGAGGACTCGAACACCTTCAATCTTTGACGCGATGCGCTTCACGGAGTCGCGATCTCGACATTCATCGATGAGGTTAAACAATGTTGTTGCTGGGCAGCACAGGGCGCCTTGCCTGACCGGGTGAGGAACCGGCCCGGGCCGCCGCGCAGCCCCGCCCGACGGGCTTCCCAAATGCCGATCCGCCAAACGTCGATCTGCCAAGCATCGATCTGCCAAGCATCGATTCACCGGGCGGGCGGGCCCGACGCGGGGCCGGACCGCGAAAGGTCTTGACAATATTCCTAATTCGTGCCCCTATCTCCCGACCTGCCGCCCGTACGAATCGGGAGCCCGACCGGAGACCGACCGGACGGGCTGGGGGCGGCGGGGCGGTGCCCGCGTCGGTGGCTTCGGTCGCTGCCGCCCCGGGCGACGGCTCGCTATGACCGCCGGCTCGGCACAGGGCGGCGCGCCGGGGGAGGAAATGCCCCCGCCGTCCGACCCGTCGCTGGGCCAGCGGGAAGACGCTGCGGCGCCGCCCATGACGAGGCGGCGTGCGACGAAGGCTCGCTCCGAAGCGTGCGGGGTCTCCCCAGAACCCGCCGAACTTAGCGCCAGCGCGAGCCCCGTCGGAGACACCGCGACGCCAACGGCCCCGGCGGCGACGCCGGAGCCGAGGGACGCCGGGGAACCGGCAACATTCCAAGCGCAACACAGGGTTCCGCGGCGTCCCGCGTCCCCGTCCGCGCGTCGACATCTGGGCCATGCCTCCGGCGCGGAACCGCGCGCGGGGGTGAAGCCGCATGGGGAGGGGGAACCCGCCGCCGGTCGAGGTCCGCCGGCCGCTGCGCTGGATCAACGCGGCGGGGTAGGTTAACGCCGGTTACGGCGGGGGGCGGGTCTGGTAAGGACCGGGCTCAGGGATACATACGGTCCCGTCCCCTTGCGCGTCCGTCCCGCCGGTCCGCCCCCGGGGGGGAACGAAACGTCCTTTCGAGGCCGCCGAGGCGGTCCTTCCGAGACAGGATGGCGGACGGAAGAACAGGCGCTTCCGCCCGGCCCAGCACGAGTTCAGAACCCCGACCCGATGGCAAAACCTCAACCCAAAGCCCCCGCGCCCGCGGCAAGACCCCAGACGGCGCGCTTCGCCCTGCCGAAATCCGGGGCGCTGGCCCGCGCCCTGGAGGCGCTGAAGCGCGGCGACAGCCCGACGCTCGCCAACGTGCCGGAGGGGTTCGACGCGGTGGTCGTGGCGGATCTCGCCCGGGCCCTCAGCCGGGACGTCGAGGGGCCGGCGGTGCTGGTGCATGTCGCCCGCGATTCGGGGCGCTCGGCCGCCTTCGTCAGCGCCCTGAAGTTCGTCGCCCCCGAGATCGAGGCGATGAGCGTGCCGGCCTGGGACTGCCAGCCCTACGACCGGGTCTCGCCCAACGGCGCCATCGCGGCCCAGCGCATGACGGCCCTGTCGCGCCTCGCCCGCTCGCGCTCCTCGGAGGAACAGCCCCGCATCCTCTGCACCACCGTCAACGCTTTGATTCAGCGGGTGCCGCCCCGAGAGAAGATCGCGGTCGAGACGTTCTCGGCCGCCATCGGCAACGTGGTGCCGATGGACACGGTGACGGCCTGGGTCGAGGCCAACGGGTTCCTGCGCACGGGCACCGTGCGGGACACCGGCGAGTACGCGGTGCGCGGCGGCATCCTCGACCTGTCGCCGCCGGGTCTGCCCAACCCGATCCGCCTCGACTTCTTCGGCGACACCCTGGAATCGATCCGCGCCTTCGACCCCGAGACCCAGCGCACCGTCGGGCAGCTGCGCTCCCTCGACCTCGTGCCGATGAGCGAGGTGCAGCTCACCACCGAGACGATCCGGCGCTTCCGCCAGGGCTACCTCTCGAATTTCGGGGCCGCCACCCGCGACGACCGGCTCTACGAGACCATCAGCGAGGGCCGGCGCTATGCCGGCCTCGAGCACTGGATGCCGCTGTTCTACGACCACCTCGACACGCTGTTCGACTACGTGGCCGGCGTGCCGATGGTGTTCGACGCCCAGGTGGACGAGGCGGCGCACGAGCGCCTCACCCTGATCCGCGACTATTACGACGCCCGCGCCGAGGCGATGAAGGCGCCGTCCCCCGGGGTCGCGCCCTACAAGCCCCTGAAGCCCTCCGCCCTCTACCTCACCCCCAACGAGTGGCGCGACCGGGTCGCGGCGGCGGCGATCGCCCGGCTCTCGCCCTTCTCGATGCCGGAGAGCCCGGACCGGGCGACCATCGACTGCGAGGGCCGCCAGGGCCGCACCTTCGCGGCCGAGCGCGCCGAGGAGGCCGCCAGCGTGTTCGACGCGGCCGTCGCCCACGTGAAGGACCTGCAAGGGTCCGGGCATCACGTCATCCTGGGCTCCTGGTCCGACGGCTCGCGCGACCGGCTCTGCTCGGTGCTGGCCGACCACGGCCTGAAGAAGCCCGTGGCCATCAACACCCTCGCGGCGGTGAACGCCCTGAAGCGCGGCACCGACGTCGCCGTCGCGGTCTGGGGCCTGGACTCCGGCTTCGTCGTCGACCGCCTCGCGGTGATCTCGGAGGGCGACATCCTCGGCGACCGGCTGGTGCGCCAGAAGCGCAAGGCCAAGCGCCCGCAGGACATCATCCTGGAGGTGCAGGCCCTCCAGCCCGGCGACCTCGTGGTCCATGCCGACCACGGCATCGGCCGCTTCGTCGGCCTCAAGACCGTGACGGCCGCGGGGGCGCCGCACGATTGCCTGGAGATCCAGTATGCCGGCGGCCTGCTGCTGCTGCCGGTGGAGAACATCGAGCTCCTGACGCGCTACGGCTCGGAGGATGCCGAGATCGCCCTCGACCGTCTCGGCGGCGGCGCCTGGCAGGCCCGCAAGGCCAAGATGAAGAAGCGCATCCTGGAGATGGCCGGCCAGCTCATCCGGGTCGCGGCCGAGCGCTTCGTGCGGCAGGCCCCGCGCCTGCACGCGCCGGAGGGGCTCACCGACGAGTTCGCCGCCCGCTTCGCCTTCGACGAGACCGAGGACCAGGCCAACGCCATCGACGCGGTGCTCACCGACCTCAATGCGGGCCGGCCGATGGACCGCCTCGTCTGCGGCGACGTCGGCTTCGGCAAGACCGAGGTGGCGCTCCGCGCCGCCTTCGCGGGGGCCATGGGGGGCAAGCAGGTGGCGGTGGTGGTGCCCACCACGCTGCTGGCGCGCCAGCACTACCGGACGTTCAGCGAGCGCTTCAAGGGCCTGCCCGTGGAGGTCGCCCAGATGTCGCGCTTCGTCTCCAACACGGAGATGAAGCGGGTGCGCGACGGGCTCGCCGCCGGCACCGTCGACATTGTCGTCGGCACCCACGCGCTGCTGGCCAAGGCCGTGGCCTTCAAGGATCTCGGCCTCATCATCGTCGACGAGGAGCAGCATTTCGGCGTGGCCCACAAGGAGCGCCTCAAGGCGCTCCAGGCCGACGTGCACGTGCTCACCCTGTCGGCGACGCCCATCCCCCGCACCCTGCAGCTCGCCATGACGGGGGTGCGCGAGCTCTCGATCATCGCGACGCCGCCGGTGGACCGCCTGGCGGTGCGCACCTTCGTGACCCCGTTCGATCCGCTCCTGATCCGCGAGGCCCTGCTGCGCGAGCGCTACCGCGGCGGCCAGTCGTTCTACGTGGTGCCGCGCATCGAGGATCTGGCCGAGGTCAAGCGCTTCCTCGACCAGGAGATGCCCGAGACCACGGTGGCGGTGGCCCACGGCCAGATGGCGGCGGGCCAGCTCGAGGACGTGATGACGGCCTTCTACGAGGGCAAGTTCGACGTGCTGCTGTCGACCACCATCGTCGAATCCGGCCTCGACATCCCCACCGCCAACACCCTGATCGTGCACCGGGCCGACATGTTCGGCCTCGCCCAGCTCTACCAGCTGCGCGGCCGCGTCGGACGCGCCAAGGCCCGGGCCTACGCGCTGTTCACCACCCCGGCCAACCGCACCCTCACGGTCCAGGCGGAGAAGCGCCTGAAGGTGCTCCAGACCCTCGACACCCTGGGCGCGGGCTTCCAGCTCGCGAGCCACGACCTCGACATCCGCGGCGCCGGCAACCTCCTCGGCGACGCCCAGTCGGGCCACATCAAGGAGGTGGGCTACGAGCTCTACCAGCAGATGCTGGAGGACGCCGTCACCGCGCTCAAGGCCGGCATCGACGAGCCGGTGGAGGAGGCCTGGTCGCCCACCATCGCGCTCGGCGCGCCGGTCACGATCCCGGAGGACTACGTGGAGGACCTCACCGTCCGCCTCGGGCTCTACCGCCGGCTCTCGACCCTGGAGAACGACGCCGAGATGGAGAGCTTCGGCGCCGAGCTGATCGACCGCTTCGGACCCCTGCCGCCGGAGGTGGAGCAGCTCCTCAAGATCGTCACCATCAAGATCCTGTGCCGCGACACCAACGTGGAGAAGGTCGAGGCCGGCCCGAAGGGCGTCGTCGTCCACTTCCGCGACAAGGCCTTCGCCAACCCGCAGGGGCTCGTGGCCTACGTCGCCGAGCAGGCCTCCTTCGCCAAGGTGCGGCCGGACATGAGCATCGTCTTCATCCGCGAGCTCGACACGATCCCGGAGCGCCTCAAGGTGACGACCACGATCCTGCGCAGCCTGTCGACCATCGCCCGCCGCAAGAAGGCGGCCTGAGCCGGAATGCGAAAAGGGCGCGCCGCCGGCACGCCCTTTTCGCATGGAACAGAAGAGGTTGGGACGGTCTCTTCGACCAGTCTCTCAGAGGTCCGGCTGGTTCAGCACGTAGGGGCCGATCTGGCTCTGCAGGTCGATGCAGGTGCCGGACCGGCGGCCCATCGTCTCGTCGACCACGATCACCGGGATGCCGGCCTGGCGCATCTGCTCGCGCAGGCGCTCGGAGAGCTGGGCATAGGCCGGATCGCGCCGGGACGAGGCCTGGAGCAGGATGGCGGCCGGGCGCGCGATGACCGCGAGCACGTCATGCGCCGCCTCGAGGGAGGCGGTGACGCTGGCGTAGCCGAGCTCCGCGAGCTCGGCGGCGAGCGAGTGATCGATCGCACGGTGGCCGTCGTCGACCACGAGAACTTGTTGCAGCGCACCCATGAGCATCAGTGCTAGCCCATCCTTCGTCCCTTGGAAAGAGACCCGTGTGACAACACACATGGGGGCGGTTGGTTCGCCGGCCACGTTTCGGACGTGACCGTGCCGCCCGATCCCTGAGCGGCGGATGAACCGATTCGATGCGGCGCATCATTCGGTGGCGACGGAGCGCGCGGCCTTCGCCCAACCCGTTCCGGCGAATCGGCAAACCGGCTTTCGGCACCGCAATCGCGGATCGGCGGCGGGCGCCGCGGCCGATCGCCGGAAGGCGCCGCGGTCCCCCGGTCGGCAGCCCGGACGGCGGGCGGTTCAGGCCCGCCGGATGGCGAGGGTGCGGTCGTCCTCGATGCCCGCGGCGAAGGGCGAGGGCGCCCAGGCATCGACCGTCTCGGGGATCGCGATATCGCGCTGCAGCGGCTCGGCGTGGCAGGCCCGGCCCCGGAAGGCGAGGCGCCCGTCCGGGTCCCGCCGCAGGGCCATGAGGGTCGAGAACAGGTGGGCGCGCTCGGGATGGGTCAGCGCCAGGGCGACGTCGTTGGCCTCCCGGGCACCGGCCAGGAGGGCGGTCTCGTCGAAGGCGACCACGTCGATGATCGGGCGATGGGCCTCGGAGGCGAGGGTGCGCGGACCGAGGCGCCCCGGGGCGCGATGCGCGAGGACGATGGCCTCCAGCGTCCGCGGCAGGCGGCTGGCGGCGAGGTTTCGCTCCAGCGCCGCCGGCACGACGAGGCGGGTCGGCAGCGGCCGGTCGAGGGCGTCGGCGAAGCTTCGGGCCTCGAACACCGGCAGCGTCTCGAGGCCGGCGCCCGCCACGAGGGCCGCCCCGAGGCCGGTCACGAGGCCGCGCAGGTCGCTCTGCGGCACCAGGCTGAGGATGCGGTCCCCGGGCTGGACCCGGGCGGTGACGAGGTACACGGCGATGGCCGCCAGCAGGGCGTCGCCGCTGCGGTGGACCGGATGCGCGGGATCGCCCGCGGTGAAGCTGATGAGGCCGCCGGGCCCGGGGGCGAAGGGGCCGCCCGCCTGGTCGAGGGCCATGGCGTCGAGGCTGATCACGCCGTCCGGAACGTCCGGGCCGAAGGCGGCGAGGTAGCGCAGCCCGAAATACCGGACCGCGACCCGGCACAGGCGCTCGGCCAGGGCGAGGGGGCCGAACCGGGTCTGGGTGATGACCGCCGGGAGCGCGGCCTGCTGCACGGCGGCGAGGAGGCCCTCCTCGTCGAGGCTCAGCGGCAGCAGGCAGGGGATGTGGCCGGCGGCCTCCACGGCCAGGTAGGCGAGGAAGCTCTCGGAGCTGCCCGGGAGGGCGAGGCCGATGCGGCTGCCGGGGGCCAGGCGCCAGCTACGCAGGCCGTTGGCGAGGCGGGCCACGATCTCGGCCGCCGCCCCGTAGGTCCAGGTGATGGCGGGCCGCCCGCTCCAGAGGGGCTTATGCGGCGGATCGACGAAGGCGACGCGATGGGGATGGGCATGGGCCGTCCCCGCCAGAAGAGTACAGAGACGCTGCGCCCGGGGTGGAACCCGCGCGCTGTCGGGCCCCGCGCCCGCAGGGCTCCCCGGCGTGGCCCCGGACCCCACCAGGGCCGGACGGCCGGGCCCGGGTGCGGACCCGCCGGCCATGCGGCGGCTGGCCTGGGACAGGGGGATTCCCGCCCGGACCGAGTCCAGGAGATGGGAGGCTTGGAACTGGGCTGCTTGCTGCGCCGGCACGTACGCTGACTCCCGCGACCCTTCGTTCATGAAGGCTTAGGGTTAAGTTCGCCTTAACCCCGGAGCCGCGGCAGCCCCCCGGCCACGGCCGTGGTGTCATGTCTTCGCCGCATTCGGGGGGAAAGCAGGCCGCCCTGTCGTCGGGACGGGACTGCGCCGTCGAGGGCGCGGTCCGCGGGTTGCCGCGCGGTGGCGGAGGCTCTCATCCGCTGCACCGCTGCGATCCCGGTCCAGTCATGATCTCGGCCCAGGGGGATGTCGGCTTCGAAGCGATCTCGGTCGAAGGGTGCCCGTCCGGCGGGCCTGGTGCGATGTATGCGCCGGGCAGGGGCCGAACGGACGTCCGAACGCCCGAAGCGCCCTTGAAGTCCGAACCGTTCGATGCGAATCCGCGCCCCAGCTTCGAGGCGCATCCCGCGAGCCGAATCCGTTACGCCGTATCTTAAGGGGTCAGAGCTGATGTTCTTCGCCAACCGTCCCGCGCGCCCGCTGCGCGTCGCCGCGTTCCTCGCCCTGGCGGGCCTTACCGGAATGGCGGGGGTTGCCGGACCGGCTCTCGCGCAGGGAGCCAAGGGCAAGGCCGCGCCGGCCCCGACCGCCCCCGCGCCGACGGCGCCCCCGGCCGCCGCTCCCACCGGGGCGGCCCAGACGGGCCCGCAGATCGTCAACGTGAAGTCCGATCCGGCCCAGACGGAATGGACCAAGGTCTGCGGCAAGGACCAGGCCAGCGGCACCGACGTCTGCTACACCACCCGCGACTTCGTCTCCGACCAGGGCCAGCCCGTGCTCGCGGTCGCCGTCTACGAGATGAAGAACGCCGCCCAGAAGCAGGAAGTGCGGGTGATCCGCTACCTGCTGCCCCTCGGCCTGCTGCTGCAGCCGGGCATCCGCTTCACCATCGACGGCCAGCAGGGCACCGCCGGCAAGTTCGCCGTGTGCTTCCCCAACGGCTGCTTCGCCGAGGCCGGCAATGTCGGCCCCGAGCTCGTCGCCGCGATGAAGAAGGGCACCACCCTCAACGTCAGCGTCCAGAACCAGACCCAGCGCGAGGTCACCTTCGCGGTGCCGATCAGCGGCTTCGGCAAGGCCTTCGACGGCCCGGCCATCGATCCGAAGGTGCTGGAGGAGCAGCAGAAGAAGCTGCAGGCGGAACTCGAGAAGCGCAGCGAGGACATGCGCAAGAAGCTCGAGCAGCAGAACGCCGCCGGCGCTGCACCGGCTGCCGGTGCGCCGGCCGCCGCGCCGAAGCCCTGAGGATCGCGACTCCGCCGGCCGCTCGCGCGGCCGGCCTTCCTGAACGCAACGAGGCCGGGCGCGATGCCCGGCCTCGTTGCGTTTCACGGGCCTGTCTCCCGGCGCCGACCGCGCCGGCGGGGTCTCAGTTGGCGTGGGCTGCCCCGCGCATCCGGTAGCTGCCGTCGGCGTCGCGCTCGAACACCTCGGCGATGCCGGTATGCCGGAGGGCCTCCCCGGAGGTGTCGGTCACGAGGTTCTGCTCGGACACGTAGGCGACGTATTCGCTCTCCGCATTCTCGGCGAGCAGGTGGTAGAACGGCTGGTCCTTGCGTGGCCGGACCTCCTCGGGAATCGCCAGCCACCATTCCTCGGTGTTGTCAAACACCGGGTCGATGTCGAAGACGATGCCGCGGAAGGGATAGATGCGGTGGCGCACGACGGCACCGAGGCCGAACTTGGCGGTTCTCATCACGGAATCGGCAGTGATCGTATCGGTCATGCGATAGAAAATAAGCGGCTCCGGGCCACTTGTCATCGGCGGTGCTCCGCCGATGACGAAGGGGAGGGGAAAAACCCTCAGGCGAGACCGTAGGTCTTGGCGAGTTCCGGATCCTTCTCGGCCACGAGCTTGGCGAGATCGACGATGACCTTGGCCTGCTTCCAGGTGGCGTCGTCCTGCATCTTGCCGTCGAGCATCACCGCGCCGGTGCCGTCGGGCATCGCCTCGACGATCCGTACCGCGAAGGCGACCTCCGCCGGATCGGGGGCGAAGACCCGCTTGGCGATGGCGACCTGATTCGGGTGCAGGGTCCAGGCCCCGGCGCACCCCATCAGGAAGGCGTTGCGGAACTGGGCCTCGCAGGCCTCGCCGTCGGAGAAGTCGCCGAAGGGGCCGTAGAAGGCCTTGAGACCGTTGGCCATGCAGGCATCGACCATCTTGGCGATGGTGTAGTGCCAGAGGTCCTGCTGGGCGGAGGCCCGGGCGGCGCCGTCGCTCGTCGGGTCGGCGATGACCCGGTAATCCGGATGGCCGCCGCCGACGCGGGTGGTCTTCATGCCGCGGGAGGCCGCGAGGTCGGCGGGTCCGAGGCTCATGCCGTGCATGCGGGGCGAGGCGGCGGCGATGGCATCGACGTTGGCGACCCCCTCGGCGGTCTCGAGGATGGCGTGGACGAGGATCGGCTTGGTCACGCCGTGCCGGGCCTCGAGCTGGGCCAGCAGCTGGTCGATGTAGTGGATGTCCCACGGCCCCTCGACCTTGGGCACCATCACGACGTCGAGCTTGTCGCCGACTTCGGCGACGATCTCGAACAGGTCGTCGAGGATCCAGGGCGAGTTCAGGGCATTGATGCGGGTCCAGAGGCCGGTGCCGGAGGCGGCGAAGTCGGTGGCCCGGGCCATGGCCACGAAGCCCTTGCGGGCCGCCTCCTTCTGGTCGATCGGCACAGCGTCCTCGAGGTTGCCCAGCACCACGTCGACGGTGGCGGCGAGCTCCGGCACGCGGGCCCGGACCTTCTCGTTGTGGGGCGGCACGAAGTGGATCATCCGCTCCAGCTTGACGGGAAGCTCGCGGAAGGGGGCCGGTGCGCCGGTGGCGAGCGGCTGGAAGAAGCGGCGTGGCAGTTTCATGGGTGGTTCTGGCTCCCGGGAGTTTCTTTGTGTGAGATCGGCGTCCCGAACCAGCGGTTAGGGCAAGGCCGGCCCCGCCGTAAAGGTGCG
Source organism: Methylobacterium sp. 001424705 (assembly GCF_059816145.1). Classification (NCBI taxonomy): domain Bacteria; kingdom Pseudomonadati; phylum Pseudomonadota; class Alphaproteobacteria; order Hyphomicrobiales; family Methylobacteriaceae; genus Methylobacterium; species Methylobacterium sp. 001424705. The sequence continues at coordinate 43,382 of NZ_JCBANU010000026.1, forward strand.
CGGGCGCACGCAAGCCGTTTGCCATGCCGCCGTCGCGGTGCGCGCGGCGGAACGCCCGTCTCCGGCTCACGTTCTCATGATCGAGGGGGCACCTCACGGACGACGAAGGACGGACCCATGTCCGGATCATCGACCCGGCGGACTGGCTTCCGCCATCCGGTGCTGCTTGGAGCAGCCCTGATCGGTCTCGGCCTTCCGCAGACCACGTTCGCCGCCGAGCGCGCCAAGCCGGCCGTCGAGAAGCAGGTCCAGTCCGCGACGCAATCCGGGCGCGTGGCCTTCACGGCCGCCGAGGCCGCGACGGCGTGGCCCGACGGACTGGCGGCGGGGCTGCGCATTCCCGGCGACGATGCCGCCGCCTTCCGCACCCTTCTCGATGGAGCCTCGGCCGCCAACAGGCCCTGGCTCGTACTCTCGGGCGGGGGTGAGAACGGCGCCTACGCGGCCGGCCTGCTCAACGGCTGGAGCGAGGCCGGCACGCGGCCGGATTTCGGCATCATCACGGGCGTCAGCACCGGCGCGATGATCGCGCCCTTCGCCTTCATCGGCACCGCCGGCGACGCGGCCCTGCGCCAGAACTACACCGAGATCTCCGCCGCGGACGTGTTCGAGTTCGGCGGCACGAACGAGGCCCTCACCGATACCTGGCCCCTCAAGCGCCGGATCGACCGGGCGGTGACCCCGGCCCTTCTCAAGGCGGTGGCCGCGGAGCACGCCAAGGGCCGCCGGCTCCTGGTGGCGACCACGGCAGTGGATGGCGAGCGGCCGGTCCTGTGGGACATGGGGGCCATCGCGCAGACCGGGGGCCCGAAGGCGCTGGCGCTGTTCCGCTCGGTGATCCTGGCCTCCTCGGCCGTGCCCGGAGTGTTTCCCCCGGTGATGATCGACGCTGTGGCGGGCGACGGCAAGCATTTCCAGGAGATGCACGACGACGGCGGTACCACCGCGCCATACTATCTCGCCCCGGAAGCGATGCTCCTGGCGAAGGATCCGGCGCCCTTGCCGACGCCTCAGGTCTACCTCGTCGTCAACAACAGTCTGGCGCCCGACTTCCAGATGGCGTCGCGCACGACCCTGAGCGTGCTCGGCCGCTCGATGTCGGCGGCGATCAAGGCACAGACCCGCGCCGCGCTCGCCCTAAGCCAGGGCTTCGCCCGGCGCACCGGCCTCGACCTTCAGGTCGCCCTGATCGACGGGCGCTTCGGGAAGACCTCCGCTGCGCCGTTCGACCAGGGGTATATGAAGGCCCTGTTCGCCCACGGCGTCGCCCTGGGCAAGTCCGGCACCGCCTTCCAGGACGGTACGGCGGACCCGGCGGCGGAGATCGCCACCGGCTCGGTCGACCGGCGGGTGGCCCGGGAGAGTCCCGCTCAGGACGGCCCGGTCCGGAGCGTGGCCGGGCGCTGATCAGCGCATCAGGCTCGGGGCGCCGAGGCGGGGCAGCACGCCCTCGCGCATGACGATGCGGCGCAACGGGCCGATCGTCGTCATGGCGAGGAGGCCGAGGCCGCGCAGGGCGTCCACCGGCAGGAGGTCGGCGAGCAGGCTGCGGTTGAGCGCGTCGACCGCGGTCGACCGCAAGCGCGCGTCGAGGTCGCGCCCGCGGGCGAAGCCGGCCAGCGCCGCGCGCGAACCCGGGTCGCGTCCGTCCGCCACCGCCCGCATCACCGCGTCGCGCAAGGACGCGGCGTCGCGCAGGCCGAGGTTCAACCCCTGCGCGCCGATGGGCGGGAAGACGTGGGCGGCCTCGCCGATCAGGGCGAGGCGGGCCGCGACCGGGCTCGGCACGGACAGGCCCCGCATCGGCACGAGGCCGCGCGGCCCGTCGACGCGCATCGCCCCCAGCATCGCCTGGGCCTGGCGCTCCACCGCCCGGGCGAGGGCCGCATCGTCGCAGGCCGCCAGGCGCTTGGCGGGGCTCTCGCCCATCACCCAGACGAGGCTGGAGCGGAGCCCACCGGGCAGGGGCACCAGGGTGAACGGCCCCTGCCGGGTGTGGAACTCGGTGGAGACGTCGCGGTGGGGCCGCGTGTGGGCGAGGATCGTCGTGATGGCGCTCTGCGGGTAGGACCAGGTGCGGGGCACGATGCCGGCGGCCTCGCGCAGCTTCGAGCGGGCGCCGTCCGCCCCGGCCACGAGACGGGCCGACAGGGTGGCGCCCCCGGCCAGCGTGATCGTGGCGGCGTCCGCGCCGGCCGTGAAGCCCGCGGCGTCCTCCTCGAACAGGGTCAGGTTGGCGGCCGAGCGGGCCTCGGCGCGCAGGCCCTCGACGAGGCGGGCGCTCTCGACGTTCCAGCCGAAGGCGTCGAGGCCGATCTCGGTGGCGACGAAGCGGGCCGGGGGCGGGCGGAACAGGCTGCCGGTGTCGTCGACGATGTGGAGCTCGGCCAGGGGACTCGCCTGGGGCGCGATCGCCGCCCAGACCCCGAGGGCGTCGAGGAAGCGCACCGAGCCGTCGAGGAGCGCCACCGTGCGCCCGTCGGCCACGGGGGCGTGCCGGCCGACCAGGGCGGTGGCGACGCCGTCACGGGCGAGCGCCAGGGCGAGGCTCAGGCCCGCCGCGCCGGCCCCGACCACGGCGACCGCGAAGGTCTCGGACGGGGGAGCCTCGGATTTCGCAGGAAGTGTCGCCACGGCGTCGCGGTCTCCAGAACGGCATCGGGCAGTGCATCGGCCGGCAAGAGCCCGGCCGACCGAAAGAACCTGACGCTTACAGAGGCGTGTCACCGCGCCGGTCAAGGCCGCGATGGTGCCGCAGGGGCGGGGCTTGTACCATCCGGCGCAAGGCCGCGACCCTCGGCGACCCGGAGGCCCACCCCGATCATGAGCCTGTTCATCGCGCTGCTGGCGCTCGGCTTCCTGATGCTCGTCGCCTATCGGGGCTTTTCCGTCATCCTGTTCGCACCGGTGGCGGCCCTGCTGGCGGTGCTCCTCACCGATCCGTCGGCGGTGCTGCCGGTCTTCTCCGGCCTGTTCATGGAGAAGATGGTCGGCTTCGTGAAGCTGTACTTCCCGGTGTTCCTGCTCGGCGCGGTGTTCGGCAAGGTCATCGAGATGTCGGGCTTCTCCCGCTCCATCGTGACCGCCGTGATCGCGCTCGTGGGCACCCGGCGGGCCGTGCTCTCCATCGTGCTGGTGTGCAACCTGCTCACCTACGGGGGCGTCTCGCTCTTCGTGGTGGTGTTCGCGGTCTATCCCTTCGCGGCGGAGGCCTTCCGCCTCAGCCACATCCCCAAGCGCCTGATCCCCGGCACCATCGCGCTCGGGGCCTTCTCCTACACGATGGACGCGCTGCCCGGCACTCCGCAGATCCAGAACATCATCCCCACCACCTTCTTCGGCACCAACACCTGGGCCGCCCCCTGGCTCGGGCTGATCGGCGCGGCCTTCATCCTGGGGGTCGGCGTCGCCTATCTCGACCGGCGCATCGCCGCGGCCAGGCGCCGGGGCGAGGGCTACGGCACCGGCCACAGCAACGAACCGCAGGTGATGGACGCGGCGTCCCGCGCGCATCCGGCCATCGCCCTCCTGCCGCTGATCGTGGTGGGGGTGGCGAACCTCGCCTTCACGGCCCTGATCCCACGCCTCTACGGCGCGAAGGCCGAGACGGCCCTCGCCGGCCTCGACAAGCCCATCGTCACCGCGGTCTCGTCCGTGACCGCGATCTGGGCGGTGGAGCTGGCGCTGCTCGCCGGCATCCTCACGGTGCTGGTCTTCGCCTGGCGCCCGGTCTCGCAGGGCTTCGCGGAGGGCAGCCGCGCGGCGGTGGCGGGCTCGCTGCTGGCGGCGATGAACACCGCCTCCGAATACGGCTTCGGCGCGGTCATCGCGGCCCTTCCGGGCTTCCTCGTCATCCGCGACGCCCTCTCGGCGATCCCGAACCCCCTGGTCAACGAGGCCGTGACGGTGACGGCGCTGGCCGGCATCACCGGCTCGGCGTCGGGCGGCATGAGCATCGCGCTGGCGGCCATGTCCTCCACCTTCATCGCGGCCGCGCAGGCCGCCCACATCCCCATGGAGGTGCTGCACCGGGTCGCCGCCATGGCGAGCGGCGGCATGGACACCCTGCCCCACAACGGCGCGGTCATCACCCTGCTGTCGGTGACGGGCCTGACTCACCGGCAGGCCTATGCCGACGTCTTCGCCATCACGCTCCTGAAGACCGGGGCGGTGTTCCTGGTGATCGGGGTCTACTACCTCACCGGCATCGTGTGAGCTGGCGCCGTGCCTGGGCGAAGCCCGGATTCGTCCGTGCCGAAGGGATCAACCGGATCCGGCGCGGAGCGGCGGTTCCTCCGGTTCGACGAGCCGTAGGGTGAGCTGCGTGAAGGGCCGGATGTCCCAGGCCGGACCGGCATGGAACATCATCACCACGGGCCGGCGGGCCAGCACCTGGAATTCCGGCAGTCCCGCCTCCGGGCGCAGGATCGTGCCCGGCTGGACGGCGGGGTCGTACCCGGCAGGACGTATCCACACGATCTCATCCATTCAGCCGATCCATCGTCATGGTCGTGCCGCGCCCTCCCGGCGGGACCGGGACGGCCGCATCCCGGCGCCGGAGCCGGGAACGACTCGCGGGACGGGGGCCGGTTAACCTGCGTTAATCACGCGGCCGCCGTGGACGCAATCGGAGAGCCGCGGGAGTCCGATCCGGTGCGCCAGCGCACATGGGCTGGCGGGAGCGGGATGAGAACCTGCACCATTGCCGGCATACCGGGACCGTCTATGGCGCAGATCATCGCGGCCGGTGGCCCCGCACCCGTCCCGCCCCAGACCTACACCGAAGACTCACACTGAGGAACGACACGATGCCGAAGGCGATCCAGGTTCACGCGTACGGCGGCCCCGAGGTGATGCGCTACGAGGACGTGACGCTGCCGGCCCCGGGCCCCGGCCAGATCCACGTCCGGCAGACCGCCATCGGCGTCAACTTCATCGACATCTACTTCCGCTCGGGCGCCTACAAGGCGCCGCAGCTGCCCTTCACCCCCGGCAAGGAGGGCGCCGGCGTGATCGTGGCGCTCGGCGAAGGCGTCACCGGCTTCCGGGTCGGCGAGCGGGTCGCCTACGGCTCGGCCGCGAGCACCTATGCGGAGGAGGCGGTGATCGAGGCGAGCGCCGCCGTGCACCTCGCCGACGACATCGACGACAAGACCGCCGCCGCGATGATGCTGAAGGGCCTCACCGCCGAGTACCTGCTGCACCGGACCTACGCGGTGAAGCCGGGCGACACCATCCTGTTCCACGCCGCCGCCGGGGGCGTCGGCCTCATCGCCTGCCAATGGGCCAAGCACCTCGGCGCCACGGTGATCGGCACCGTCGGCTCGGCGGAGAAGGCGGAGCTCGCCCGCGCCAACGGCTGCGACCACGTCATCCTCTATCGCGACGAGGATTTTTCGGCCCGCGTCCGGGAGATCACGGGCGGCAAGGGCGTGCCGGTGGTCTATGACGGCGTCGGCAAGGACACCTTCCCGGCCTCCCTCGACTGCATCAGCCCGCTGGGCCTGTTCGTCAGCTTCGGCTCGGCCTCCGGCCCGGTGGACGATTTCAGCCTGGCGCTGCTGGGCCAGAAGGGCTCGCTCTACGCCACCCGCCCCTCGCTCTTCGCCCATGCGAGCAAGCGGGAGACCCTCAACGCCATGGCCAAGAACCTGTTCTCGGTGGTGGCGAGCGGCGCGGTGAAGATCCCGGTCCACAGCACGGCCCGGCTCGCCGACGCGCAGCAGGTCCACCGGGATCTCGCCGCCCGCAAGACCACCGGCGCCACGGTGATGATCCCGTGATCCGGTCGTCCCGGGATCGGAGGATCGCGTGATCCCGGGAGCCCGGGACGTCCTCCTCGTCATCGACGTGCAGGTGGACTTCCTGCCCGGGGGGGCCCTTGCCGTGCCGGACGGCGACGCCGTGGTCGCGCCGGCGAACCGCCTCCTCGGCCTGTTCCCGCACGCGGTGCTGACGCAGGACTGGCACCCGCCGGGGCACGTCTCCTTCGCGACGAGTCATCCCGGCCGGGCGCCCTTCGACACCGTGCCGCTCGCCTATGGCCCGCAGGTGCTGTGGCCGGAGCATTGCGTGCAGGGCAGCGCCGGGGCCGCCCTCGCCCCCGGCCTCGCGGCGGACCGCGCCGAACTGGTGATCCGCAAGGGCCACCACCCGGGGGTCGACAGCTATTCGGCCTTCCTGGAGGCGGACCGCCGCACGCCCACGGGGCTGGCCGGCTACCTGCGTGAGCGCGGCTTCACCCGGGTGGTCCTGTGCGGCCTCGCCACGGATTACTGCGTGGCCTGGAGCGCCCGCGACGCGCGGGCGGCCGGCTTCGAGGCCCTGGTGGTCGCGGACGCCGTGCGGGGCATCGACCGGGACGGCTCGCTGGCGCAGGCCTGGACCGAGATGGCGGCGGCCGGGGTCGGGCGGATCACGAGCGGGGCGATCGGAGGCGGGTAGGCCTCCGAGGCCTTCTCCCGGCAGCACTGCCCTGTCCGGACAAGGCGCGTTCCGCTCCCCCTTAGGACAGGGCGATCGCAGATGCCGATCGGCTCTTCGGAAACGCTCTCGCAGCCCCCCGTCATCCCGGGGCCGCGTAGCGGAGCCCGGGATCCTGAAACACAGGTGATGCAAGGCCCCGCACCGTCAGCCGCTCCGGACTTGCGTGCGCGCCTCTGGCGCGCCCCTTCGGGTCCGGGCTCGTGCGGCGCCCCGGAATGACGGCGCGCCACCCTCTGCGATGGACCTGCCCTCGGGGGGGGCTCGGCCAGCCTCAGTCGACAGAGGGGCACTCAACCACCCCACCGCCTCCCCACAAGGTGGGGGGAGGGGTGCATAATCCTACACCGCGCTCCCGTAGAGATCGTAGGCGTCCGCGCGCTCGATCTTCACGGTGACGATGTCGCCCACCCGCAGGGGCCGGCGCGCCGTGACGTGGACGTTCCCGTCGATCTCGGGGGCGTCGTATTTCGAGCGGCCCTTGGCGACGGTGCCGTCGGCCGCGTCGATGATGACGGGCAGGCGCTTGCCGATGCGGGCCTTCTGCAGGCGGACGGAAACGGCCTGCTGCGCCTCCATGAAACGGCGCTTGCGCTCGGCCTTGACCTCCGGCGGGACGAGGTCGCCGAGGCCGTTGGCCACGGCGCCGGCCACCGGCTCGAACTCGAAGCAGCCGACACGCTCGAGCTTGGCTTCGCGAATCCAGGTCAGCAGCTCCTCGAACTCGGCCTCGGTCTCGCCGGGGAAGCCGACGATGAAGGTCGAGCGGATGGCGAGATCGGGGCAGATCTCGCGCCAGCGCCGGATGCGCTCGAGCTGACGCTCCTGGTTGCCGGGCCGGCGCATGCGCTTGAGCACGGACGGGCTCGCGTGCTGGAGCGGCATGTCGAGGTAGGGCAGGATCTTGCCCTCGGCCATCAGCGGAATGACCTCGTCCACGTGCGGGTAGGGGTAGACGTAGTGCATCCGCACCCAGGCACCCAGTTCGCCGAGTTCGGCGGCGAGGTCGTAGAACTTCGCCCGTACCGCGCGGTCGCGCCAGGGGCTCTCCGCGTAGCGGATGTCGACCCCGTAGGCGGAGGTGTCCTGCGAGACCACCAGCAGTTCCTTGACGCCGGCCTTCACCAACTTCTCGGCCTCGCGCAGCACGTCGCCGGCCGGCCGGCTGACGAGATCGCCGCGCAGGGAGGGGATGATGCAGAAGGTGCAGCGGTTGTTGCAGCCCTCGGAAATCTTCAGGTAGGCGTAGTGGCGCGGGGTGAGCTTCACCCCCTGCGGCGGCACGAGGTCGAGGAACGGGTCGTGGGCCGGAGGCACCGCCGCGTGCACCGCCGCCACCACCGATTCGTAGGCCTGCGGCCCGGTGACCGCGAGCAGGTTCGGATACTTCTCGCGGATCTCGTCGGGCTGGGCGCCCATGCAGCCGGTCACGATGACGCGGCCGTTCTCCGCCATGGCCTCGCCGATGGCCGAGAGCGACTCGGCCTTGGCCGAATCGAGGAAGCCGCAGGTGTTGACGATGACGACGTCCGCGCCGTCATGCCGCCGGGCGAGCTCGTAGCCCTCCGCCCGCAGGTGCGTGAGGATGCGCTCGGAATCCACCAGCGCCTTCGGGCAGCCGAGGGAGACGAAGGAGATTTTCGGCGCCGCCTTGGCGGGGGCCGGCGGCAGGGGGGATGCGGTCATGGATGCTCGTCGGGCCGGACCGGCTGCGGAAGAACCGGATCGGCCGGGGACTCGGGGGAGGGCGGGACAAAGAGGTTGACAGCCCTATAACGGGATTCGCGCGCCCAAGCGAGCCGGGCGGGTCCGAGCCATGCGCGGATCGCGCTTTTGCCACGGCATCGCGCATGCCACCTGTGCATGATACCGCAGGCCACGACGGATGCGTCGGCCCCCAATGCTTCGGCACACCGGGATCGTCGGTCCGTCGCCGCCCCAAAACCTTCGAGTCGTCATGTGGATTGCTGACATCCCGTTCGTCGAGCCCGTCGCGGCGGCCGAGGCCCTGGCCGCCCTGCCGGGGCTCGCCTTCCTCGACAGCGCCATGCACCACGACACCCTGGGGCGGACCTCGACCCTGGCGGCGGACCCGTTCGGGCGCTTCCGGTTTCGCGATGGCCAGGCCACCCTGGATGGGCGTCCCGTCCCGGGCTCCGGCCTGGAGGCGCTGCGCGCCTGCCTCGCCCCCTACCGCACGGCGCGGGACCCCGATGGCCCGGCCTTCGCGGGCGGCGCGATCGGCTACGTCGCCTACGATTTCGGCGCCGCCCTGGAGCGGGTGGCGCCCCCGGCCCGGCGGGCGGGCCTCTGCGACGACATCGCCTTCAACCTCTACGACACGGTGCTGAGCCTCGACCACGCGACCGGGCGCTGCCGCCTTCTCGCCACGGGCTTTCCCGAGACCGACCCCGCCGCGCGCGAGGCCCGCGCCCGGGCCCGGCTGACGCAGTTCACCCGCCTGCTGGAAGGCGCGCATCCGAGCCCAGAGCCGGCGGCGCAGGGGCCGCTGGCCTGGCGCTCGAACTTCACCCGCGCCGGCTACGAGGCGGCCGTGGAGCGGGTGCGCGACTACATCCGCGCCGGCGACATCTACCAGGCCAACATCGCCCAGCGCTTCGAAGCCGACCTGCCGGAAGGCTTCGATCCGTTCGCCCTCTATCGGCGCCTGCGCGCCACCAACCCGGCGACCTTCGGCGCCTATCTCGACTTCGAGGACCTGCGGGTCGCCTCCAGCAGCCCCGAGCGCTTCCTCAAGCTCAGCGGGCGGGCGATCGAGACCCGGCCGATCAAGGGCACGGTGCGGCGCGTGGCCGATGCGGCCGCCGACGCGCGCCTGGGCGAGGCGCTGCAGGCCAACGCCAAGGAGCGGGCCGAGAACATCATGATCGTCGACCTCCTGCGCAACGACCTCTCGCGCATCTGCGAGCCCCACAGCGTGCGGGTGCCGGTGCTGTGCGGCCTCGAATCCTACGCCTCGGTCCACCATCTCGTGTCGGTGGTCACCGGAACCCTGAAAGCCGACATGGACGCCCTCGACCTGATCGCCGCCACCTTCCCGGGCGGCTCGATCACCGGCGCACCGAAGCTGCGCGCCATGGACATCATCACGGAGATCGAGAGCGACGCGCGCGAACTCTATTGCGGCGCCATCGGCGCCCTCGGCTTCACCGGCGACCTCGACACCGCCATCGCCATCCGGACGGTGTTCATGAACGACCGCACGGCCGTGCTCCAGGCCGGCGGCGGCATCACCCTGCTGTCCGAGCCGGGCCCGGAATACGAGGAGACCCTGACCAAGGCCGCGCGGGTGTTCCAGGCCTTCGAACCTGAGGCGGGGAGGGCGCCGTGATCCTCGTCATCGACAACTACGACAGCTTCGTCTTCAACGTGGTGCGCTACTTCGAGGAACTGGGCGAGACCGTCCGAGTGGAGCGCAACGACGCCCTCGACGTCGCCGGCATCCGCGCCCTGGCGCCCGAAGCGATCGTGATCTCGCCCGGCCCCTGCACCCCGGCGGAGGCCGGCATCTCGCTGCCCGCCATCCGGGCGCTCTCCGGGGCGGTGCCGCTGCTCGGCGTCTGCCTCGGCCACCAGGCCATCGGGGCGGCCTTCGGCGGCCGGGTGGCGCGCGCCGGGCGCCCCCTGCACGGGCAGGCGACGCCGATCCGGCACGACGGGGCCGGGCTCTTCGCCGGCCTGCCCGACCCGATGCAGGTCGGGCGCTACCACTCGCTGATCGTGGCGCCGGAGGCCGGCATGGCCGACCGGCTCAGCATCGATGCGGTCTCGACGGAAGGGGAGGTGATGGCCCTGTCGCACCGGACCCACCCGACCTGGGGCGTGCAGTTCCACCCGGAATCGGTGCTCACCGAGAACGGGCACGCCATCTTCGCCAATTTCCTGCGACTGGCCCGCGACTGGCGCGCCGACCACGCCCTGCCGGCCCAGACCGATGCTGTGGTTTGACGGCGGCCTCACCGAGGGGCCGGTGCCCTTCGACCTCGGCGACCGGGGCCTGACCCTCGGGGACGGGGTGTTCGACACGGCCCTCGCCCGCCATGGCCGCATCCTGTTCGAGGCCGCGCACGTGGACCGCCTGGCGGCCGCCACCGCGACGCTGGGCTTTCCCGTGGCGCCGGAGCGCATCGCCGAAGCGATGCGGGAGCTCGCCGAAGCGGCGGGCCGGGTGCATCCCCTGGCGGCGATCCGCACCACCGTGACCCGGGGCTCCGGCCCGCGTGGGCTCGGCCCCCCGGCCGCGCCCCGGCCGGTGCTGTGGGCGAGCGCCGCCCCGGTGGGCGACGCCCTGGCCTTCGCGCCCCTGACCCTCCACCCCACGGAGATCCGCCGCAACGAGACCTCGCCGGCCGCGAGCCTGAAGACGCTGGGTTACCTCGACGCGGTGCTGGCCGCCGGCGCGGCCCGGGCAGCCGGCTTCGACGACGCCTTGTTCCGCAACACGCGCGGGCACGTCGCCTGCGCAGGCACGGCCAACCTGTTCGCGGTGGTCGACGCCACCCTCGTCACCCCGCCCCTGTCGGACGGCGTCCTGCCGGGCATCCTGCGCGGCGAGGTTCTGTCGGGATGCGCTTCGCGCCTCGGCCTGCCCGCCGCCGAACGCAGCGTCGGCCTCGACGAACTCCTGCGCGCCGACGCGGTGTTCGTGACCAATTCCCTGCGGGGCCTCGCCCCCGTGACGGCGATCGGCGAGACCGCCTTCGCGAGCGCCGACCACCCCGTGGTGGCGGCGCTCATCGCCGACCTGCGCGACGCCTTCGCGCCATGAGGGCGCCCGATCCATGAGGACGCCGCGCTTCTGGTGGCGCCTGCCCCTGATGGCGGCCTACGGCTTCATCGGGATCGTGCACCTCGCCGCCCCCGACGCCTTCCTGCCGATCATGCCGGGCTGGGTGCCGGAGCCCCGCCTCACCGTGATCGTCACCGGCCTGTGCGAGCTCGCCGGGGTGCTCGGCCTCGCCTGGGGCCCGACCCGGCGCTGGGCCGGGATCGGGCTCGCCCTCTACGCGGTCTGCGTCTTCCCGGCCAACCTCAAGCACGCCCTGGATGGCATCGTCGTGCCGGGCCTGCCCGACAGCTGGTGGTACCACGGCCCCCGGCTGGCGTTTCAGCCGGTCTTCGTCTGGTGGGCCCTCTATGCCGGCGGGATCGTCGACTGGCCGTTCGGCCGGCGCCCGGCCTGAGCCCCAGGGCCCGCCCTTCGGCGGAGTCCACGGCGTCAGCCCTTCTCCGCGACCTTGACCGCCGCCCAGGCCGCCTCCATCGCGTCGAGATCGCTGTCGGCTAGGTCGCGCCCCTCCGCGACGAGGGTCGCCGCCATGGCGGTGAAGCGGCGCTCGAACTTCATATTCCCTTCTTGTAAGGAATATTCCGGATCGATCCCAAGGTGGCGGGCGAGGTTGGCCACCGAGAACAGGAGGTCGCCGAGTTCCTCCGCCACCGCCGCCCGGGTGCCGTGGGCCATGGCGTCCGCGACCTCGTCGATCTCCTCGCGCACCTTCATCACCACCTGGGCTGGATCGGTCCAGTCGAAGCCGTAGGTCGCGGCCTTGGCGGAGAGCTTGTGGGCGCGGGTCAGGGCGGGGAGGGGCAGCGGAATGCCGGCGAGCGGGCCGGTCTCCCGCGGCGGCTTGGCCCGGCGTTCCTCCGCCTTGATCGCCTCCCATTGCCGCGCCACCGCCGCGGGATCGCGCCGGGGCGAGCCCGTCGGCAGCAGGGTTCCGTCCGGCGCGAAGACGTGCGGGTGGCGCCGGACCATCTTCTCCATCACCGCCCGGACCACGTCCGGGAACGCGAACAGCCCGGCCTCCTCGGCGATGCGCGCGTGGAACACCACCTGGAGCAGCAGGTCGCCGAGCTCGTCGCGCAGGTCGTCGGTGTCGCCGCGCGCGATGGCGTCGGCGACCTCGTAGGCCTCCTCCACCGTGTAGGGGGCGATGCTGGAGAAATCCTGCGCCACGTCCCAGGCGCAGCCGGTCTCCGGGTCGCGCAGCTGCGCCATCAGCGCCAGCAGATCCTCGATCCTCACTCCATCGCCTCCGCGTCATGCCTCGATCCGCTTCCCTTAGCGGATCGCGGGCCAACCCGTGAGGCTGGGGATGGAGGCGGGAGAAGCGGTGGCTTCCTCTGGAAAATTCCCATGAAAAAGCCTTGGCCGGGGGGGTGTTCGTTCTTCCGAACGGTTCCCGCGCCCTTAGGAAAGGTATCAGTAAGGGATTCTCAGAGAGTCATTTCTGAGAGTTATATGGGGGCGTCGAAAGCCGTTCCGCTGCAGGGGTTTGGCGGGTGTTCGCGCATCGAACTCTGCGCAAGTCCGTATCGAACTCTGCGCGGGTCAGCATCGAACTCTGCGTGTCCGAACCCGGCCGGCGCATGGGATTCTGCGTGCCTGCGTATTGGGTTCGGCGTGGATCGGCGGTCGCAGCGGTGAACTCTGGGGATTGTGCCGAATCCGGCCCCGTATCGAACTCTGCGTCGGCGCGCGCCGGCCGGATCCGGCCCGTCCACCGGCGTCGGTTTTCCCCGTCCCGGCCGGTGGATAGCCGGGATGACGCCGGTCTTCGGCCTGGGCCGGCGAGACTCCGCGGCGGGGAATCGGGCATGGTCGCCCCGCGGCGGGGTCCGGGGATGTCGATCCCCGGGCGGGTCTTCTCGGGCTGCCCGAGGGGCGCCGCCGGGAGCATGGGGCGGGGGCGCGTGGGGATCGAGGACACATTGGCGGGCATCCGCGACGCCGACCTCCTCGCCGAGGTGGAGGCGGCCCGGGGCAGCTTCCTGTTCGCCACCATCGCGGAGACCATCCTGCATCGGCAGCGGGCCCGGGACGCGGAGGCCGCCGCCCGCGGCGCCGTGGCCGGCCGGCGCCAGGCCATGGGCCGCGACCAGCGACGCCGGGACGCCATCCGCGAAGTCATCGAGACCGAGCCCACGGGCCCGGAGAACCTGCAGCACATCCACTCGGTGCTGGCCCTCTGCGGCCTGCCCTATCGCGACCCCGGCGACGCGCGCGAATTCTTCCGCGAATACGGGCGGAATTCCCTCAGCCTGCTGGCCGGACGGCTGAAGAACCCCGCCACCGGCGAGATGGAGTTCCAGGGCCTGCCCTACGGTCCCAAGGCCCGCCTCGTGCTGCTGCACCTCTGCACCGAGGCGGTGCGCCAGCGCAGCCCGACGATCGCGGTGGCCGACAGCCTGTCGGGCTTCATGAAGGAGATGGGATTCGCCGTCACCGGCGGCGAGCGCGGCACCATCCGGCAGTTTAAGGAGCAGCTCGCGCGGCTCGCCGCCTGCACCCTGCAGATCGGTCTCTGGGACGGGGCGGGCAGCGCCAGCACCCTCAACGTGCCGCCCTTCCGCCAGCTCGACCTGTGGCTGCCCCAGGGGGCCGACGGGGTGGTCTGGCAGAAGAGCGTCCAGTTCCACCAGGATTTCTACGACAACCTGATCCAGCACGCCCTGCCGGTGGACATCCGGGCGGCCCGGGCCTTCTCGGGCTCGGCGCGCAAGCTCGACCTGCTGTTCTGGGTCGGATACCGCCTGCGCGCCCTGCAACGGCCCCTGCGCCTTACCTGGGACAACCTGCACAAGCAGTTCGGCGCCGACAACGCCAGCATCCGCAGCTTCCGGCAGGCTTTCAAGGCGGATCTCGCCCACCTGCAGGAGGTCTTCCCGAAACTGCCGATCCGCCTCGACGACGGCGGCATGCTGCTCCAGCCCGCCGACCCGAGCGCCCTGCTGATCCCGCCGCGCGGGGCCAAGCTGCCGCGCAAGGCCGCCGCGTCGGGCTGAGCCACACATTCCCTTAATGGAATGGAATAACTGAAGGGACACGGGTTGTTCCCCAAGCGCAGATAAGGAATAAGGTTTGGAATTCTGGGTCGCTTCGTCGCCCGTGGAATATTCCAAGAGGATTCGATGTTCCTGTCCGAAGCCGAGGCGGAAGCGGCCCTGCGGGATTTGCGGCGTCGCCGCGACCAGCTCGACCGGGCCATCGCCGACCACCAGCTCTACCTCGAGCTCGGCCGCCGCCTGCGGCCGATCGGTCCGGCGCCGGCCGCCGAGGCGGAGACTCTCCCGCCCGGCGCCTGGGACGCGCCCGCCCGCCCGCCCGCGGCGGAGCCGGCCTCGCTTCCGGAGCCGGTCTTCGTGCCAGGACGGGATTTCGTCTCAGGACACGGCGTCGTGCCAGGGCAGATCTCGGGTCCCGGACAGGCCGAGCCCGCGCGCGCCGGCGAGGATCTCGTGGCGGCGCGCCGGCACGGGCGCGCGCTCGTCGCGGCGGCCGTGAACCTGCTGCACGAGGCCGGCCGGCCCCTCCATGCCGGCGAGATCTGGCAGGGCCTCACCGCCCTCGGCTTCGCGCTTCCCGGCCACGATCCCGTGGCGGCCCTCAACACCCGCCTGTGGAAGCGCTCGGGACCGGGCGGCCCGCTGAAGCGCCTCGGCGAGGCGGTCTACGCCCCGTCCGAGGAGGATGACGAGCTGGGCTGACCCGCGCCGCCGGTCCGGCGCGCCGGAAGCGTTCCGTCCCGAGGCGGCGACGTTGACATCCGGCCCCCTGATCCCCGGTTCCGCTGCGCGGCCCCGGGATCGGGGGGCTGCGAGCGGGCTTCCGGCGCGACGCTCCGCCCATGCGATTACGCGCCACAGCAGAGGATCATTCGGGCAGGGCGAACACGGTGAGCTGGCCGCCGAGGGCGGTGTAGCGCGCCAGCGCGGCGTAGCCGCCGACCGCGCCGGCGCCGTCGTTCGGGTCGGTGAGGCCGGCCGCGAGGCCGATCCCGGCCCAGCCGCCGACGCCGGAGAGCACGGCGACGTATTGCCGGCCCTCGTGCAGGTAGGTGGTGACGTTGCCGACGATGCCCGAGGGCGTCTTGAAGCGGTAGAGCTCGTGGCCGTCCCGCGCGTCGACGGCTTTGAGATAGCCCTCGAGGGTCCCGTAGAACACCACGTCCCCGGCGGTGGCGAGCACGCCGGACCAGACCGAGAACGGCTCGGGAATCGTCCAGCGGATCGCCCCCGCGACCCCGTCCCAGGCGGTCAGGGTTCCGGTGCGGGGATCGTCGGGTGCCGGGTGCAGGCTCACGGTGGCGCCGACATAGGGCAGGCCGGGGGTGTAGGAGACCCGGAACGGCTCGTAATCCATGCAGATGTGGTTGGTCGGCACGTAGAACAGCCGGGTCCGGGGCGAGTAGGCCGCCGGCTGCTGGTTCTTGGCCCCGATGGCGCCGGGGCAGATGCCCGTGGTGGTCTCGTCCTCGCCCGAGGATTCCGGCGCATGGCGTGGGTCGAGCACCGGGCGCCCGTAGCCCGGCGAGGCCCGGTCGAGGTCCACATGGGTCGCCCAGTTCACGGAGCGGTCGAACTTCTGCGCCACCAGGAGTTCGCCGGTGGCGCGGTCCAGGGTGTAGCCGAAGCCGTTGCGGTCGAAATGGGTGAGGAGCGGGCGGGGGACGCCGCCGACCGCCGCATCGGTCAGGATCATCTCGTTCACGCCGTCGTAGTCCCACTGGTCGTGGGGCGTCATCTGGTAGAGCCAGCGGGCGATGCCGGTGTCGGGGTCGCGGGCCACGATCGATGCCGCCCAGCGGTTGTCGCCGGGGCGCTGCGCCGGGTTCCAGGTCGAGGGATTGCCGGTGCCGTAATAGACGAGGTCGAGGGCTGCGTCGTAGGCGAACCAGCCCCAGGCGCAGCCGCCGCCGGTCTTCCACTGGTCGCCCTCCCAGGTCTTCAGGGAGGAATCCCGGCCGATGGGCTTGCCGAGCGACGTCGTGCGCGCGGGGTCGACCCGCATCTGTTCGTCGGTGCCCGTGGCGGTGGCGCGCCAGAGCCGGCCGCCGGTCTTCGCGTCGTAGGCGGTGACGTGGCACTGGACCCCGAACTCGCCGCCCGAGAGGCCCACCAAAACCTTGCCCTTCACCGGCAGCACGGCGGCGGTGTTGGTCTCGCCCCGGGCCGGGTCGCCGTTGCGGACCGACCAGTTCACCCGTCCGGTCTTCGCGTCGAGGGAGACCAGGGTGGTGTCGGCCTGCTGCAGGAAGAGCGCGCCGTCCGCGTAGGCGAGGCCCCGGTGGACCGTGTCGCAGCATAGGAGGGCCATCACGGCCGGGTCCTGCTTCGGTTCGTAGCGCCAGAGGATGCGGCCGTCGTGGTCGAGATCGAGGGCCGTGACGGTGTTGGGGAAGGGGGTGTGGACGTACATCACCCCGTCGACCACCAGGGGCGCACCCTCGTGGCCGCGCAGGATCCCGGTGGAGTAGGTCCAGGCCACCCGGAGCCGGCCGACATTGGCGGCGGTGATCCGGTCGAGATCCGAATAGCGGGTGTTGGCCGCGTCGACCGTGGGCAGCACCGTCTGGGCCGCGGCGGGACCCGGGAGGACGCTCGCCAGCAGGGCGAGCAGGGGGATGGCGCGCATGGGACTCCCGGTTGCGGGGGCGGAGACGGTCGCTTCCCCTCCCCGTGCCACAGCCGGGCGCCGAAGCGAAGGGACCGGGCGGTGCGCGGCCGCCCGATCCCTCCCGGAGAGGCCCGATCCTAGAAGTAGGGCCCGAAGGGCGGGCGCGGGCGGTAGTCGCCGTAGCGCGGTCCGTAGAAGGGACGGGGGCCGTAGAACGGCCGCGGGCGATAGTCGCCGTAGGGGCGGTACATCGGCCGGCAATAGCCGAACCGGTTCGGGATGAAGCCGGGACCGCAGCCATAGGCGACGGTTTCGGCGGCGGCCCCCGCCGGGACGCTGGCGGGGGCCGGGGCGAGGGGCGCCGCCTCGGCGGCGGCGCCGAAGCCGACGGCACCCGCGACGCCGAGCGACGCGGCCAGCGCCGTGCGGGCGAGCATCGTGCGAAACAGCGATTTCGTGCGAAACAGCGATTTCACGGACATGAAACCATGACCTTCTGCTGGTGTGACCTTTGTCGTTCTCGACCGTCCGGCCTCCCGGAGGCCGGACGACGCTGATCCTGCCGGGCGACGGCTGAACGCTCCCTGACAGGGTGCGTTTCAGCCCGCGGCGACGGGTCCGGCGGCCGGCGGGCGCGCGGCCCGGCGGAGGATGCGCCGGCGCATCGGCTCCTCGAGGCCCCGGTGCAGGAGGACGCTGAGGGCGAGGGCCAGGGCGGCGGCGAGCCCCGCCCCGAGCCAGGGCGCGGCGGCGAGGCGGCCCCCGAGGGCGATCCGGTCGAGGCTGTTGACCAGGGCGTAGGCCGGGACGTGGATGAGGTAGAGGGCGAAGGAGATCCGGCCGAGGAAGACGAAGCCGGGCCTCACCAGGGGGCCGCTGCGGAGCTGGGCGCCGGCCAGGATCAGGGGCGCCCAGGCCAGGGCCGTCAGGCCGTTGTGCAGCAGCACCGCGGGCAGGTGGGGCGCCCCCGCCACCAGCGCGAGGCCCGCCAGGGCCGCCAGGGCGAGGAGGGCGGGCGTGGGCAGGCGCCACCGGGTCCAGGCCCCGTAGAGGAGGAGCCCGGCCACGAATTCCGGCAGGCGCAGCAGGGGGTTGTACTTGATGGCCTGGGCCAGCAGCACCGGGCCGGCGCCCCCCGTCTCCGGATCGATGAGCGAGATGCCGGGGGCGTAGCGCGCGAAGGCGAGGGCGGACCCGGCGGTCAGGACGATCCACGCGGCGAGGGTCAGCCGCGCGGTGCGGCCGGGCGCCCCGCGCGCCAGGGGCAGCAGGAGGGGAAACAGGGCGTAGAAGACCACCTCCACCGAGATCGACCAGCTCGGGCAGTCGAGGGCGCAGGCGGCCCCCGGCACCCAGGCGTGCAGGCCCAGCGGCGCCAGCACCGCGCTCGCGGCCATCAGCCCCTGCAGGGGCGGGGGGGACTTCGCCACCCAGGCGACGAACCAGGGCAGGGCGAGGACGAGGCAGGCCAGGTAGACCGGGTAGACCCGCGCCACCCGGGCCCAGGCGAAGCGCGCGCGGGCGGCGCGGTCGGTCAGGTCCACGTCCCGGTAGGTGTAGGCCAGGATGAAGCCCGAGAGCAGGAAGAAGAAGGTCACCCCGGAATAGCCGAGGCGCACCGCCCCGGGGATCGCCGCCTCCGCGAAGAAGAAGGTCGCGTAGTGGAACGCCACCACGTAGGCGGCGGCCACGAAGCGCAGGGCGGTGAGCGCCGGCAGCGGCGCCACAGGGGGATGGGCGCTCATCGCGGGGCCTCCGCGACCACCCGCCCGGCGACGCCGAAGCGCAGGCCGAAGACCGAGAGGGCGACGAGGAAGAACAGCGCGTTGGTGGCCTGGTAGAACACCGATTCGAAGACGCCCACCATCAGGCCGAACAGCCAGATCCGCAGGAAGAGCAGCCGCAGGGGGTCGAGGGCGGGGCCGGCCCCGGACCGGCTTTGGGCCTGGAGGTCGGAGAGGGGGGCCAGCACCATCCACCACACCGTGAGGGCGAGGCCCGGCAGGCCGCTTTCCAGGGCGGTGTTGAGGTAGCCGTCATGGGCGTCGGTGGCGCGGTTGACCCAGGTCGTGGCCTCGCCGCCGCCGCCGTAGAACACGCTTTCCCAGAAGGCGCCGTAGCCGAAGCCGGTGAGCGGCTTCTTGGCGATGTTGTCGAGGGCGAAGCGCCAGATCTCGGTGCGGCCGGTATAGGTCGGGTCGGCGGCCAGGCCCGCCACCAGGGCGCCGAGGCTGGGCGACAGGACCGAGCCCACGGTGAGCAGGAGCAGCAGCGCCAGGGGGCCGAGGAGGATCAGGCGGCGCCAGGTGCCCGAGGCCGAGAGGGTGCAGGCCCAGGTCAGGCCGAGCACCGCCGGGGTCATGACCAGGGAGGTCTTGGCGTTGGTGAAGACGAGGAACACCCCCGCCAGCCCCACGACCGCGTAGCCCAGGAGGCGCTGGCCCATCCCGGCCCAGAACAGCCCGACGATGATGAACAGGCTCATGGCCGCGCCGGCGCCGTTCTTGTGGGCGAAGACGCCGCGCCAGCTGCCCGCGTGCTCGGGCTCGATCAGGTCGAGGGCGGTGTGCATGGCGCGCTCGGGCACCAGCACGAGGCCGAGGTAGCAGGTCGCCAGCACGAGGAGGACGGTGCCGCCGAGGACCTGGGCGAACTGGCGCGCGTCGCGGGCGAGCACCAGCACGCTCACCACCCCGCCGAACATGATGACGAGGGAGACGAGGCGCCGCGCCGAGACCGCGGGTTCGATCGAGAGGGCGGTGGACACGCCGATCCAGGCCAGCATCGCCAGGATCGGCAGGGTGGCCAGGGGGCGCAGGGCCTCCCGCCCGCGCCAGGCCAGCGCCGCCGCCGCGATGCCCGCCATGACCAGGAACAGCCCCTGGTTGACGAGGTTGCCGCCGGCCCGCGAGGCGGCGTTCTCCGCCGCCGTCCCGTCGAGGAAGGGATCGGCCCCGATCAGGATGAAGAGCAGGATCGCGCCCATCGCCCCGATGCGCAGGGCATCGGGGAGGTCCGCCCGCCGCGTCGCGCCCGCGCCGGTGGCGATGCCCGTCGTCATGGTCCACTCCCGCGCTCGAGGGCCGGCAAGGTCTTGCGCACTCTAGATCCGCCGGTGCCGCCCGCTAGGCGCGCAGAATACGTTTAAGAACGCGCAAAGGACCGGCGGGCCCGCCTCACGGCCCGGCCGGCCCCCAGGGGACGATGTCGGTCGCCCCGGTGATCGCGCCCACGATGCGCTCCCGCTCGGCCCGGCCGGCGGCGAGGCGCCCCCGCACCGCCGCCAGCACGGCGGGGTCGGCGCCGGCGGGCGTGCCGGCGGCGAAGGGCGGGGCGGGCGCGTATTCGAGGCCGAGCTGGATCGCCTCCGCCGCCGGACGCCCGGCGAGCTCGGCCGCCAGGGTCAGGGCGAAGTCGATCCCGGCGGTGACGCCGCCCCCCGTGAGGAGGGGGCCGTCGCGCACCACCCGCTCGGCGACCGGGATCGCCCCGAAGGCCGCCAGGAGGTCGAGGCTGGCCCAGTGGGTGGTGGCGCGCCGGCCCCGCAGGAGTCCGGCCGCCCCGAGCACCAGGGCCCCGGTGCAGACGGAGGTGACGTAGCGGGCGCCCCCCGCCTGGTCGCGCAGGAAGGCCAGGACCGCCGCATCCCGCATCAGCCGGTTCACCCCGAGGCCGCCGGGCACGCAGAGCACGTCGAGCTGCGGGCAGTCGGCCATGGCCAGCGTCGGGGCGAGCACGAGGCCGGTGGAACTCGTCACCGGCGCCCGGTCGGCGGCCACGAGGTGGACCCGCGCCTCCGGAATCCCGACGAAGACCTCGTAGGGCGCGGTCAGGTCGAGCTGCTGGACGTCGGGGAAGGCGAGAAGGCCGATCGTGAGGGGCATCGGGACTGTCTCCGGCTGTCTGGACAGGACGACCCTAACCCCGCAGGCTCCGGCCGACATGACCAAGAGGCCTCGTTTCCTGCCAGATCGCACCGCGGACGAACCCTTGCGCCACGAAGTCTTGCGCCACGAACCCTTGCGCCACGAACCCCGCCGCATCGAGATCCTCGCCTTCCCGGGGGTGCAGCTCCTCGACGTGTCGGGGCCGCTTCAAGTGTTCGCCACGGCGAACGATCTCGCGGGCGAGGCCCCGGCGCCCTATGCCCTGCGGGTGGCGGCGGCGGGCGGCGGCGTGGTCCGGAGCTCCGCCGGGCTCGGCCTCGCGACGGAGCCGCTGCCGGCGGCGGAGGCCCCCGTGGACACCCTCGTGGTCGCCGGCGGGCGCGGCGTCGACGGGGCGATCGCGGACGGGCTGCCCGCCTGGGTCGCCGCCCGGGCACCCCGCGCCCGGCGGGTGGCCTCCGTCTGTACCGGCGCCTTCCTGCTCGGGGCGGCCGGCCTCCTCGACGGGCGCCGGGCCGTGACCCACTGGACCCGCTGCGACGCGCTCGCGCGGCGCCATCCGGAGGCCCGGGTCGAGCCGGATCCGATCTTCATCCGGGACGGCGCGGTCTGGACCTCCGCCGGGGTGACGGCGGGCATCGACCTGGCGCTGGCCCTGGTGGAGGCCGATCTCGGCCGGGCCGCGGCGCTGGCGGTCGCCCGCCACCTCGTCGTCTTCCTCAAGCGCCCGGGCGGCCAGGCCCAGTTCAGCACCGTCCTGTCGCAGCAGGTCCTGTCGCCCGGGGCGGGCGGCGCCCGCTTCGAGGCCCTCCAGGCCTGGATCGCCGATCATCTCGCCGAGGACCTCACCGTGCCGCGCCTGGCCGAGATGGCCGGCATGAGCCCGCGCGGCTTCGCCCGCCACTACCGGGCGGCCACGGGGCTGACCCCCGCCCGCGCCCTGGAGCGCCAGCGGGTCGAGGCGGCCCGGCGGCTCCTGGCCGAGACCGCGCTGCCGGTGAAGCGCATCGCCGCGCGCTGCGGCTTCGGCTCCGAGGAAACCCTGCGGCGCAGCTTCCTCCGCCACGGGGCGGTGGCGCCTGGCGTCTGCCGCCAGCGGTTCCGCGCGGCCGGGGCGGGGGGGCCGGGCGCGGCGGCCGGCGACCCCGCGGAACCGGAGATTTGACATTCCCGGCCGCATCATCGACACCGCCGGCCTCGCGGCATCGACCGGAATCAGCGACCGGATTCCCGGGTCGGGTGCCGGTCCGGAGCCGCGTATGTCCCCCCTGACGGCCCATCCGCCCGCATGACCGACCGCGCCACCGTGCCCCGCCCGGCCCGTGGGGACGCCTTCGCGTTCCCGGACAGCCTCCTGTCCGCCGCGGCCCGGAGCCATGCCCGGGCCTGCGCCCTCCTGGTGGCCCTCTGCCTCGTCTGCTTCCTGCCCGGGATCGTCTCGCTCCAGCCCATGGACCGGGACGAGCCGCGCTTCGCCCAGGCCTCCAAGCAGATGCTGGAGACCGGCGATCTCGTCGACATCCGCTTCCAGGCCGAGGCCCGGCACAAGAAGCCCGTGGGCATCTACTGGGCCCAGGCCGCCGTGGTCGGCGCCGCCGAGGCGCTCGGCGTGCCGAACGCCCGCACCACCATCGGCCTCTACCGCATCCCGTCCCTGCTGGGCGCCATCGGGGCGGTGCTCCTCACCTACTGGTCGGCCCTGGTCTTCCTGCCCCGGCGGGGCGCCGTCCTCGCCGCCGCCCTGTTCGGGGCCTGCGTCGTGCTCTCGGCCGAGGCGCGCCTGGCCAAGACCGACGCGCTGCTCTGCGCCTGCGCCGTGGCGACCTTCGGCGGCCTCGCCCGGGCCTGGCTCCGGCGCGACCGCGCGGAGGGGCATCGCGTCGAGGGCCCCCTCGACACCGCCACGGTGCTGACCTTCTGGCTCGGCCTCGCCCTCGGCATCCTGATCAAGGGCCCGATGGTGCCGCTGTTCTGCGGCCTGCCGGCCCTGATCCTCTCGCTGCGGTGGCGCTCCGGCCGCTGGCTCGGCGCCCTGCGGCCCGGCCTCGGCCTGCCGCTGACCCTGCTGATCGTGGCGCCCTGGTTCGCGGCCATCACCTGGAAGAGCGGCGGCGCCTTCTACGGGGAGGCGGTGGGCCACGACATGCTGAGCAAGGTCCAGGGCGGCTCGGAGAAGCACTTCGCCCCGCCCGGCGCCTACCTGGTGGCGTTCTTCGGCACCTTCTGGCCGGGTGCCGCCTTCGCGGCGCTCAGCGCCCCCTTCGCCTGGGGCTACCGGCGCGAGCCCGCCATCGCCTTCCTCCTCGCCTGGATCGTGCCGACCTGGATCCTGTTCGAGATCGTGCCGACCAAGCTGCCCCACTACGTGCTGCCGCTGATGCCGGCCATCGCCATCCTCACCGTGCGGGCGCTGGCCGCGGGCGCCCTGCACCCCGAGCGCCGGGGCGCGCGCCTCACCGCCGGGCTCGTGGTGCTGATCCCCGTCGGCCTCACCCTCGGCCTCTCGGCCTTCGCCTTCGCCTACGACCGGACCCTGCCCTGGGCCGGGCTGCCCCTGCTGCTCGGCGCCAGCGCCGTCGCCGCCCTGGCCTGGCGCGCCTTCGCCCGCGGCCTGCCCGAGCGCGCCCTCGGCCTCGGCGTCCTGGCGTCGATGCTGCTCTCGCCGGCCGTGTTCGGCCTGACCCAGCCGGTGATGGCCGCCCTTAAGGTCTCGCCCCGCCTCGCGGCGATCCGCGATGCCTTGCCCTGCCCGCATCCCCGCGTCGCCAGCCTCGGCTACCGCGAGCCGAGCTTCGTCTTCCTGATCGGCACCGACCTCGCCATGCTCGGCACCGGCACGGAGGCCGCGGACTTCCTGAAGGGCGACGGTTCGCTCAAGGGGGACGCCTGCCGCCTCGTCTACGTCGAGGGCCGGTTCGCGAGCGAGTTCGACGCCGCCGTCAAGGCCGCCGGGCTGGCGCCCAACCGGGTCGGCACCGTCTCGGGCTTCAACATCAACGGCGGACGCCGGGTCGACCTCTCGGCCTACGCGGCGACGCCCTGACCTCCCTCGGATCGAACCTCCATGCGCCTCTCCGTGATCATCCCGGTGAAGGACGAGGCCGGCAACATCGCGAGCCTCGTCGCCGAACTCGAGACCGCCTGCGCGCCCCTGGCGCCCTTCGAGGTGATCTACGTCGATGACGGCTCCACCGACGGCACCGCCGAGGCCCTGCGGGCGGCCCAGAGCGGACGGCCCTGGCTGCGGGTGCTCGCCCACGACCGCACCGCCGGCAAGGCGGCCGGCATCCGCAGCGGCATCGCGGTGGCGCGGGCGCCGGTCTGCGCCCTGATGGACGGCGACGGCCAGAACGACCCGGCCTTCCTGGCCCCCCTGCTCGAGGCCATCGAGGCGGGCGGCGCGCGGGTCGGCCTCGCCCAGGGCCAGCGCGTCGGGCGCAAGGACGGGCGGCTGAAGAGCCTCCAGTCGCGCATCGCCAACGGGGTCCGGGTGCGCATCCTGAAGGACGCCACCCGCGACACCGGCTGCGGCTATAAGCTCGTGCGCCGGGACGTCTACGGGACGCTCCCGTTCTTCGACGGGCAGCACCGCTTCATGCCGGCGCTGGTCGCCCGCGAG
This sequence comes from Methylobacterium sp. 001424705, assembly GCF_059816145.1. NCBI lineage: Bacteria > Pseudomonadati > Pseudomonadota > Alphaproteobacteria > Hyphomicrobiales > Methylobacteriaceae > Methylobacterium > Methylobacterium sp. 001424705. The sequence goes on from NZ_JCBANU010000026.1 coordinate 67,791, forward strand.
GGCTTCGGCGTGGTCCACCGGGACGTGGTCGACCGGCCCCGCTTCACCGGCACCTCGAAATACGGCCTGTTCGACCGCCTCTGGGTCGGGCTCCTCGACCTGGCCGGGGTGTGGTGGCTGATCCGGCGCAAGCGCGTGACGCCGCGGGTCACGGACGTGACGGGAGCCTGAGCCATGCTGATCCAGCTCGCCGAAGACGTGCGCGGCTACGTCTACGACGTCTTCGTCACCCGCTTCGATGCCTGGCTGGTCTTCGGCATCCTGGCCCAGGCGGTGTTCGGCGCCCGCTTCGTGGTGCAGTGGCTCGCCTCCGAGCGGGCGGGCAAGAGCGTGATGCCGCTCGCCTTCTGGTTCCTCTCCATCGCGGGCGGCCTGATGACCCTGGTCTACGGCCTCGTGCGGCGCGAGCCGGTGATCATCTTCGGGCAGGCGCTGTCGACCTTCATCTACCTGCGCAACGTCGCCCTGATCCTGCGCGAGCGCCGCGCCGCCCGGGCGGCGCCCTGACCATGGACCCGCTGCCGCCCTTCCACGACGACCTGGACGCGGCCCTCGCCGAGGTCTGGCGCCTGCTGGTCGAGGGGCCGCGCTTCCGCCGCAACGCCTTCCACATGCCGGCGCTGGCCACCGTCGACGCGCAGGGGCACCCGCAGGTGCGCACCGTGGTGCTGCGGCACGCCGACCCGGTGGCCGGCGCCTTGCGCTTCCACTGCGACCGCCGCTCGGACAAGGCCTCCGAGATCGCGGCCTCCGGGCATGCGGCCCTGCACGGCTACGATTCCGCCGCCAAGATCCAGATCCGGGCGTCGGGCCCCGCGACGCTCCACGGCGACGACGCGCTCGCCGACGCGGCCTGGGCCGGGTCGATGGCCATGAGCCGGGTCTGCTACGGCGCCGACCCCGCCCCCGGCGCGCGCCTGCCCGCGGGCGATGCCTACACCCTGCCGGATCCCGAGACGGCCCTGACCCTCGGGCGGCCGAACTTCTGCGCCGTGGTGGTCACGCTCGCCCGCCTCGAATTCCTCTACCTCGACCGGCGCGGCCACCGCCGGGCCGCCTGGGCGCGGGCCGACGGCTGGCGCGGGGTCTGGCTGGCGCCCTGAGGGCGCGCCGCCGCCGAGCCGCCGGGCGTTGAGCGGGCCCGGCCACGGGGACGCGGCCCCGCCGCCGGGGCCGGCGCGGGGGATGGCCCAAGGAGACCGGGCGGAACGAACGCCCGGCGAAACGGGAGACGCGGGACGCCGCGAGACCACGTTTTGGAAACAGGTATGCCGGTCCCCCGGCGTCCCTCGGCCCGGCCCCTCGCGGGGCCGATCCGTTTCGTCACGACGTCTTCTCGGCACCGGCGACCCGGCTTGTGGCAGCCCCCCTCCGGATCCGCCGCCCTGGCGGGCGGCGCGGTCCGGCGGCCGTCTGATCAGGGCGCGTGGCCCCGAGCCCGCCTCGTAGTGGGCGGGCCGTCCGCTCTCTCGGTGCGCCTCAGGGGACCGGGTGCAGCCGTGCGGCCTTGCAGCCGTGCGGCCTTCCCGTCCGAGACGCCTTGCGTCGCCGATGCGGCCCGGGGCGATGGCGAAACCGGGCCATCGACGCGGGGCGCCGTCTCCTCCCCCCGAGCCCCCCGGCCCGGTCCGCCGGGGGGCCTCCCGCGTGGGAGGCGAGTGCCCGGACTGAACCACACAATAGGAATATTGTCAATGTTTTTCGGTGGCGGCGGTGGGGCCGCCGGCGCCGGACCGGAGAAATCCGTTGCGGCTTCGTCGTGCCGGCGCCCGCTCACAGCGCCGCGCGCAACCGCGAAAACCCCGCGTCGAGATCCGCCTGCAGATCCGCAACATCCTCCAGGCCGATGTGGAAGCGCAGGGCCGGGCCCTCGGGGGCCCACCGGGTGGCGGTGCGGTAGGTCCTGCAGTCGAACGGGATGACGAGGCTCTCGAAGCCGCCCCAGGAGAAGCCCATTCCGAAGAGCTCGAGCCCGTCGAGCATCGCCGCCACGGCCCGCTCCGGGGCGGGCTTCAGGATGACGCCGAACAGACCCGAGGCGCCGGAGAAGTCGCGCGTCCAGATGGCGTGGCCGGGATCGTCGGGGAGGCCTGGATGGAGCACGCGGGCCACCTCCGGCCGGGCCTGGAGCCACCGCGCCATGGCGAGCCCCTGGGCCCCGTGCTCGCGCAGGCGCAGGGCCATGGTGCGCAGGCCCCGCAGGGCCAGGAACACGTCCTCCGGGCCGGGACACATGGCGAAGTGCTCGAAGGTCCGGTGCAGGGCCGGCCAGTATTGCGCGTTGGCCGAGGTCAGGCCGAGGAGCAGGTCCGAGCCGCCGGAGAGGTACTTGGTCCCGGCCTCCACCGCGATGTCGACGCCGCGCGCATGGGGCGGGAACAGCAGCGGTGTCGCCCAGGTGTTGTCCATGATGACGGCGGCGCCCCGGGCGTGCACGATCTCGGCGATGGCCGGCACGTCCTGCATCTCGAAGCTCTGCGAGCCCGGGGCCTCCACCAGCACGGCCTTGGTGGTGTCGCGCATCCGGGCGCCGATGCCGGCGCCGATCAGGGGATCGTAGTACTCGACCGCGACCCCGAAGCGCTTCAGGACGCCGTCGCAGAAGATGCGGGTGGGGCGGTAGGCGGAATCGCTGACCAGCAGGTGGTCGCCGGCCGAGACCACCGCCATCAGGGCCACGGTCAGGGCGGCGAGGCCCGACGGCGTCAGCACGGTGCCGGCCGCGCCCGCGAGCTCGCTCCAGGCCTGGGTCAGCGAATCCGTCGTCGGCGTGCCGGAGGTGCCGTAATCGTAGCGCCCGCGCCGGTGCTGGAGGTCGTCGTAGGTCGGGAACAGCACCGTCGAGCCGCGATAGATCGGCGTGTTGACGAAGCCGTGCTGGGCGGAGGGATCGCGCCCCGCATGGACGAGGCGGGTGCTCGCCCCGAAGCGGGCGGGGTCGCGGGGAGGGGTGTTCGACATCGGCACCGGTGGGCGAGGGGTGAGCGTGCGGCGACCGAAGCCCGGCCCGCGCGCCGGCGTCAAGCCGGGCAGCCGGATCAGGCCTCCTCGTCCGCGCGCCTCAGGGGAACGACCGTCACGAGCCTGGCGACGCCATCGGCCTCGACTTGCCAGACCGAGCGCACCCAGGGCTCCCGGCCGTTCGGCGCGCGAAGCCGCCCTTCGAAGACGAGCTTGGTCGGGCCGTTCTCCGCCAGATTCTGCGGGCGTCCCTCCGTCCTGAGGACGTGGTCGGCCAGGGCGTCGGCAAGTTCCATCGGTCTGTCCCGGCTGAAGCCGAAGGCCAGGAAGAAGCGTGCCTTCGAGCCGCCCCGTGGATGGGAGAGGTCCAACAGGTAGTCGACGAGCTTGTTGTTGCGGATCGTGAACCGCGTCGGAGAGGCCGCCGGCCCGCTCAAGCCGCCCGGCGCCCGATCCGCTTGATTCCGGTGGCCCGAACCGTCGCGAGGGCGCCTTCGGGCTCGGCGAACTCGACCTCGTAGGCTGATCCGTCCTGCCAGATGGCCACCACGGTTCCCTCCGTGCCGGCCTGGATCAGGGTTCCGTCATCCGTCCGCGCGTCGGCCAGCAGCACGACGTCATCGAGTTCCCGGAGATCGACCCCAGGCTCGTCCTTTCGCAGGAGATAGAAGACTTCGACGGACATGGGCGAAGGATATCCGGCGGGTGCCGGCCGGACAAGCCACGCGGCCCGATCCTTTGGTCTTGGGGCCCCCTGGTCTTGGGCCCGACGCCCGGCCCCTGGCTTGACCCCGGCCGCCGATGCCCTGCAATGCGCGCATGCGATCCCTGTCGATCCCGCTCCTCGCCGCCCTGCTCGCCGCGTCTCCGGCGCTCGCGCAAGGCGACACCCTCGCCCAGGTCAAGGCGCGCGGGCACCTCGTCTGCGGGGTCAGCGGCGGGGTGGCGGGCTTCAGCATGCCGGACGGGCAGGGGCGCTGGCACGGGCTCGACGTGGATTTCTGCCGGGCGCTCGCCGCGGCGATCTTCGACGATCCCGACGCGGTGCGCTTCATCCCGCAATCCTCGGCCGCGCGCTTCACCGCCCTGCAATCGGGCGAGATCGACGTGCTCGCCCGCAACACCACCTGGACCCTGTCGCGCGACACCGCCGCGATGAACTTCCCGGTGATCACCTTTTTCGACGGGCAGGGGTTTCTCGTGCGCAAATCCCTGAACGTCACGGCGGTGAAGCAGCTCGACCGGGCCACGATCTGCCTGCAGCAGGGCACCACCACGGAGCTCAACACCGCCGACTGGTTCCGCACCCGCGGGCTGACCTACCAGGTGGTCACCTTCGCCAACAGCGAGCAGACCCTGGGCGCCTACGAATCCGGCCGCTGCGACGCCTACTCCACGGACAAGTCCTCCCTCTTCGGCGAGCGCCTGAAGACCGCCCACCCGGAGGCGCACGTGATCCTCGACGAGGCGATCTCCAAGGAGCCCTTCGCGCCCGGCGTGCGCCAGGGCGACGATGCCTGGCGCGACCTCGTCGCCTGGACCCACTACGCCATGCTCGACGCGGAGGAGGCGGGCATCACGCAGGAGAACGTGGACCGGCTCCGGGGCGAGACCCTGAGCCCGGACGTCAAGCGCATCCTCGGGCTGGAGGGCAAGTACGGCCAGGGCCTCGGGCTGACCGGCGACTGGGCCTACCGGATCGTCCGCCACGTCGGCAATTACGGCGACGTCTTCGCCCGCAACCTCGGCGACGGGACGCCCCTGAAGATCCCGCGCGGGCTGAACGCGCTCTGGACGAACGGGGGCCTGCACTACGGGCCGCCGATCCGGTGAGGGGGGACGGGATGGACCGCGCGTCCGGGCGGACCCGCCCCCGCAGCGGGGGGAGGGGTGCGCGGGGAGGTCGGCGCGTGCCTCGATCCCCGCGCGCCCTCGCGCTCCAGGCCCTCGTCGCGCTCGCGCTCGCCGCGCTCGCGTATGTCGCCGCCACCAACGCGTCCGAAAAACTCGCGCGCCAGGGCATCACCGCCGGCTTCGGCTTCCTCGGACGCTCGGCGGGGTTCGACATCAGCCAGCGGCTGATCCCCTACGCCGCCGCGACCGCGACCTATCTCGACGCGTTCCGCGTCGGGCTCCTCAACACCCTGCTGGTCTCGGGCCTCGCCATCGGGCTGGCCACGCTGATCGGATTCGCCGTGGGCATCGCCCGGTTGTCGCCGAACTGGCTCGTCCGGACCCTGGCGGCCACCTATGTCGAGACCCTGCGCAACCTGCCGCTGCTGCTCCAGCTCCTGGTCTGGTACGTGGCCGTGCGGGTGGCGCTGCCCGAGGCGCAGCGTCCGGCGGCCTGGGGCGGGGCCTATCTCAGCCAGCGCGGGCTGGTCCTGCCCCGCCCGGAATTTTCCGGTGTCGCCTGGCTCGTGCCCGCAGCCGTCCTGGCGGGGATCGTCCTGTCGGGCGCCTGGGCGCGCCGCAGGGCCCGCCGCGTCGAGGCCGGGGCCGCGCCTGGCCCGGTCGTGGGGCCGGCCCTCGCCCTGGTGCTCGGCCTGCCGGCGCTCGCCTGGATCGGTCTCGCCCGCGCCGGGCACCCCGTGCCGGTCGCCTGGCCGGCGCCCGGTCCCTACGGACCCGAGGGCGGGCTCGGAATCCTGCCGGAATTCGCCGCGCTGCTCCTCGGGCTCTCCACCTACACGGCGGCCTTCATCGCCGAGATCGTGCGCGCCGGCCTCAACAGCGTGGCCCGGGGCCAGGGGGAGGCGGCCGCCGCCCTGGGCCTGAGCCGGGCCAAGACCTTGGCGCTCGTCACGATTCCCCAGGCGATGCGGGTGATCGTGCCGCCGCTCACCAGCCAGTACCTCAACATCACGAAGAACTCGTCCCTGGCGGTGCTGATCGGCTATCCCGACCTCGTCCACGTCTTCATGGGCACGGTGCTCAACCAGACCAACCAGGCCGTGGAGGTCGTGGCGATCACCATGGCGGTCTACCTGACCCTGAGCCTCGGCCTCGCCGCGCTGATGAACGCCTACAACCGCCGCGCGGCCCCGGGGATGCGATGAATCCGGGGTCCCCATGAGTCCGGTCTGTCCATGACCATCGTCCGCGAGACCCTGCTGCCCCCGGCCCCGCCGCCGCGCCGGACCGGCGGCCCCGTCGGCTGGCTGCGGGACAACCTGTTCTCGGGCCCCGGCAACACGCTCGCCACCCTGGTGGTCCTGGCCGGGCTGGCGCTCCTGCTGCCGCCGGCGATCCGCTTCCTCGTCACCGACGCGGTCTGGAGCGGGACGTCGGGCGAGGCCTGCCGGCCGGCGACCGCCGGGCACCCGGTGGGCGCCTGCTGGGCCTTCATCGGCGACAAGATCAACTACCTCGTCTACGGCTCCTACCCGGCGGCCGAGCGCTGGCGGCCGAACCTGTTCTTCGGCCTCGTGGCGCTCAGCGCGGTCTGGATGCTGTGGCTCGACGCGCCCAAGCGCGGCCTCGGGGCGGTCTTCGTCTTCCTGGTGGGCCCGATCCTGTCGGTCTGGCTGCTCTCGGGCGCCTCCGTCCTCGGCCTCGCCCCCGTCGCCACCAGCCTGTGGGGCGGCATGCTGGTGACCCTGGTGGTCTCGCTCGTCGGCATCGTCGCCGCCCTGCCGCTGGGCATCCTGCTGGCCCTGGGGCGGCGCTCCGAACTGCCGGTGCTGCGATACGCCTGCATCGGCTTCATCGAGTTCTGGCGCGGGGTGCCGCTGATCACCGTGCTGTTCATGGCCAACGTGATGCTGCCGCTGTTCCTGCCCGGGGACCTCACGGTGGACCGGCTGGTGCGCCCGCTCGTCGGCATCGCGCTGTTCGCCTCCGCCTACATGGCCGAGGTGGTGCGCGGCGGCCTGCAGGCGATCCCCGAGGGGCAGGGGCGGGCGGCCCTGGCGCTGGGCCTCACCCGATGGCAGGCCCTGCGCCTCGTGATCCTGCCCCAGGCCCTCAAGGTGGTGGTGCCCGGCATCGTCAACACTCTGATCGGCCTGTTCAAGGACACGACGCTCGTCTCCATCGTGGGTCTGGCCGACTTCATCCGGGTGCTGGAGGCGGCGCGTGCCGATCCGCGCTGGTCGGCGCCGACGATCCCCGCCACGGCCTACGCCTTCGCGGCCCTGTTCTACCTCGCGGTCTGCTTTTCCATGGCGCGCTACGCCGCCTTCATCGAGCGGCGTCTGGCCGCCGGCGAGCGGGGCCGGTCGTGACGGACGGCCCCGCGACCCCGGATCCCGCGACCCCTGATCTCAAGACCCCCGCCGTCGAGTTCCGCGGCGTGAACAAGTGGTTCGGCACCGCCCACGTCCTGCGCGAGGTCTCCCTCACGGTGGCGAAATCCGAGCGAATCGTGATCTGCGGCCCCTCGGGCTCGGGCAAGTCGACCCTGATCCGCTGCGTCAACGGCCTCGAGGCCCACCAGGGCGGCACGATCCGGGTCGCCGGCCAGGACCTCACCCCGGCCCGCATCCCGGCGGTGCGGCGGACCGTCGGCATGGTGTTCCAGCACTTCAACCTGTTTGCCCACCTCACCGTGCTGGAGAACTGCACCCTGGCGCCGATCCACGGGCGCGGCATCGGGCGCCGGGCCGCCGAGGCGCGGGCGCGGGACGAACTCGAACGCCTCGCCGTCGCGGATCTGGCGGACCGCTACCCCGGCCAGCTTTCCGGCGGGCAGCAGCAGCGGGTGGCCATCGCCCGCGCCCTCTGCCTCGACCCGGCGGTGATGCTGTTCGACGAGCCGACCTCGGCCCTCGACCCCGAGATGGTGCAGGAGGTGCTCGACGCCCTGACGGATCTCGCGGGACGCGGCATGACCCTGCTCTGCGTCACCCACGAGATGGGCTTCGCCCGGCGGGTCGCCGACCGGGTGGTGTTCATGGACGCGGGCCAGATCGTCGAGGTCGCGCCGCCGCAGGCCTTCTTCGACCGGCCCGAGCATCCCCGCACCCGGGAATTTCTCGCGCGTCTTCTCTGAGGGACGGGAGGCCCCGCGCTGCGGGCGCGGCCCCGGCGGAGTTGTGCCGGCGCAGGACCGTTCGCGAAACCGGACGCTCCGGTTCGTTAACGCCGATGGGCTAAATCCATCCCGGTACTCGCGTATCCGGGAAGCCCGTCCCTTGCGTATCCTGCGGAACATCGTCGTCGGCAGCGTCTTCGGCGGCAGCGCCCTGGTCATCGCCTTCGCCTGCGTCGACCGGCTCGACCATCCGGCGCCCCGGGCGGCCGTGCCGGTGGCCGCCCTCACCCGGCTCCGCCCGCCCGAGCCCACCGTGACGGGCGCGCTCCCGGCCGAGACCGGCCCCTCGATCAGCGACATCCTCGGGCGCGACGCCGTCGCCCGCCAGACCGTCACCCGTCCGCCCGTGCCCAAGGCCTCCACCACTCGCGAAACCCCTGCCCGCGAGACGGCGGGTCGGGCCCCGGCCAAGCCCGTGGCCAAGGTCGCCGCCGCGCCGGCCCCGAAGCCGGCGAAAAAAACCGCCGAGGGCTTCGACACCGAGCGCCTGAACGCCCTCATGCGCGGCGACCCCGCCGTCACCCTCGCGCGCACGCGCTGAGCCCGCCGGGCGCCCCGAGCGCCCCCGCCATGCGCCATCCCGCACGGGGCGCGTCCCTGAACGCCTGCTATAAGCCGCGCCCGGTCCCCCCGCGGGCCGCGGCGAGGCCGCCGGCAAAGGGCCGGCGGCAAGGGGAGGCGGCCTTTGGGTCTGATCTACGCGCTCGGCGCCTATCTCAGCTGGGGCCTCGTGGTCCCGGTGCATTTCCGCCTGCTCGACGCCGTGCCGGCCCCCAGCATCCTGGCCCACCGCATCGTCTGGTCGAGCCTGCTCGTCGCCGGCCTGCTCGTGGCCCTGCGCCGCCGCATCCGGACCCCCTTCCCCCTGGTGCGCCGCCACGGGCTCCTCGTCCTGTCGGCCGGCCTGATCGGCGTGAACTGGCTGCTCTACCTCCGGGCCGTGCAGTCCGGGCACATGCTCGACGCCAGTCTCGGCTACTTCATCAACCCGCTGATGAGCGTCGGCCTGGGCGCCCTGGTGCTGGGCGAGCGCCTGCGTCCGGTCCAGGCCGCGGCGGTGGCGCTGGCCGCCGGCGCCGTGCTCCTGGCCGTCGCCCTGGCGGGCAGCCTGCCCTGGGTCTCGCTCGCGCTGGCCGGCAGCTTCTCGCTCTACGGGCTCGCCCGCAAGGTCGTGGGCGTCGACGCCATGGTGGGCTTCGCCGCCGAGACGCTGGTGCTCCTGCCGGTGGCGCTGCTCTACCTCGCGGCCTTCGCGCCGCCGGTGATCCAGGGCGACCCCGTGCGGGCCGGCCTGATCCTGCTCACCGGAGTCACCACGGCCCTGCCGCTGATCTGGTTCGCGGCGGCCGCCGAGCGGCTCACCCTGGCGACGCTCGGGCTGATGCAGTACCTCGCACCCTCCTGCCTCCTCCTCCTCAGCACCCTCGTCTACGGCGAGCGGCTGGAGCCGCACCGGATGGTGCTGTTCGGGCTGATCTGGCTGGCTCTGGCGATCTACGCCGCCGACGCCTATCGCGCCGCCCGGCAGGGGGGGGGCGCCGGAGGGGCCCCCGCGGTACACCTCGCCCCCTACCACACCCCCCGAACACCCCGGCCCCAAACCCCCCCCCCGCA